>NZ_JBOICG010000001.1:0-2230 GCF_050739995.1 Pseudomonas sp.
GATATAACCACCACCGACCACCAGCACACGCTTGGGTAGTTCTTTCAGGAAAAACGCTTCGTTGGAACCGATAGCGTGCTCACGGCCAGAAATCTCCGGGATCTGCGGCCAGCCGCCCGTGGCAATCAGGATGTGCTTGGCGGTGAAGCGTTCGCCATTGATCTCCACCTGATGCGGATCAACCAGGCGCGCATGCCCTTCATGCAGGGTCACGCCACTGTTGACTAGCAAGTTGCGGTAGATGCCATTGAGGCGGTTGATCTCGCGATCCTTGTTGGCGATCAAGGTCGCCCAGTCAAAATTCGCCTCACCCAACGACCAACCGAAACCGTTGGCTTGCTCAAAGTCTTCGGCGAAATGCGCGCCATATACCAGCAACTTCTTCGGCACACAGCCGACGTTCACACACGTACCGCCCAGGTAGCGGCTTTCCGCTACCGCCACTTTGGCGCCAAAGCCCGCTGCAAAGCGTGCTGCGCGAACGCCACCTGAACCGGCGCCAATTACATACAGGTCAAAATCGTAGGCCATTTCACTCTCCTCGGCAGGACATCAGCATACCGACTTACATGGGGCGGAAAAACGAAAAAGCCACCCGAAGGTGGCTTTTTACAGAGCAGGGCTACTGAAATCAGTAGGCCTTGCCAGTCTTGTAGAAATGCTCGAAGCAGAAGTTGGTCGCCTCGATGTAGCCTTCAGCGCCACCGCAGTCGAAACGCTTGCCTTTGAATTTGTAGGCAATCACGCAACCGTCTTTGGCTTGCTTCAACAGAGCATCGGTAATCTGGATTTCACCACCCTTGCCTGGCTCGGTTTCTTCGATCAGCTTGAAGATGTCAGGGGTCAGGATGTAACGACCAATAATTGCCAGGTTCGACGGCGCGTCTTCCGGTGCCGGTTTCTCCACCATGTCACGCACGCGGATCAGGCCATCACCGATTTCGTCACCCGCGATCACGCCGTACTTGTTGGTTTCCGAGGGGTCCACTTCCTGGACCGCCACGATGGTGCAACGGTACTTTTTGTACAGATCGACCATTTGCTCCAGTACGCCTTTACCTTCCAGGTTGACGCACAGGTCATCCGCCAGTACCACGGCGAACGGCTCATCACCGATCAGCGGGCGACCGGTCAGGATCGCATGGCCCAGGCCTTTCATTTGAGTCTGACGGGTGTAGGAGAACGAGCACTCGTCCAGCAGGCGACGGATACCTACCAGGTATTTTTCCTTGTCGGTGCCTTTGATCTGGTTTTCCAGCTCGTAGCTGATGTCGAAGTGGTCTTCCAGCGCGCGCTTACCACGGCCGGTCACGATGGAAATTTCATTCAGGCCAGCATCCAGTGCCTCTTCGACGCCGTACTGAATCAGTGGCTTGTTCACCACCGGCAGCATCTCTTTGGGCATGGCTTTGGTCGCTGGCAAGAAGCGAGTGCCGTAACCGGCTGCTGGGAACAAGCATTTCTTGATCATATGAGTCCTTACAAAGGGCTGTACGTACGGAATTCGGCGCAGTCTAATCAGGCCGCAGCCACCTTACAATGGGTCCTGCTGGCGTTGCGATGTCATCTAAGAGAAAAAATGTCGGCGTAAGTTCCGCGGATCCCATACACGGCGTTCCCAGCGGCACGACAACCCTCACCTTGAACCTCATGCTTAACAGGCCTTCCATGGTTTTAGCACGGTTTTTCAAGCAGGGCACGGGCCTGCAACAACTTGCGCGCCTCCAGCGCATTTGGCGCTATCATGACCTGCTTGAACCACACCACGAGATTGATAGATGTCAGAACCCAAAGGCGTAAACGGCTACCTGATCACGCAGCGAGCGGACGGCTGGCACTTGATCAACTTCCACGGCGATAGCGTTGCCGGGACATTCGCGACTGAACGTGAAGCGATTGCAGTCGCTGAAGTATTTGTGGATGAAGCCGGCCACGCATCGAGCAAGCGACCAAAGGGCAAGTAAGCTCCAAGGCGTTGCGCAAAAAGCCCCGTTGATCGGGGCTTTTTTGTGGGTTCGTTTTTTCGAACCCAGGTCTTTTAGCGCAAAAGATCACGCATTAATCGAGCAAAAACATATTAGCCACCATTGTTTTTCTCAAATCCGTAATCCTATTCTTACAGTTACCACCCAGACCAAATAATACCAACAAGCAATGCGTAGTTAATTTCCTACAGTCAAATTCAAAGTTTTGGCAAATAGCCACAACCCTCTTACACATTCCGACACAC
>NZ_JBOICG010000002.1:0-4090 GCF_050739995.1 Pseudomonas sp.
GGCAAGCCCGGCTCCCACAAGGAATCGCGTTCACCTGTGGGAGTCGGGCTTGCCCGCGATGCGGCCAGTAGTCTCACGCCTCATATCAGGGTTGGAACGCGCCGATAAAGATCGCCGGGTCCACTCGCGCATCGTTGAGGCTGACGTTCCAATGCATGTGTGGCCCGGTCGCACGGCCTGTGGAGCCGACCTTGCCGACCACGGCGCCGCGTGCCAGTTGATCACCCACCTTCACATCGATCTTCGACATATGGCAGAACATGCTGATAAAGCCCTGGCCGTGGTCGACGAACACGGTATTGCCGTTGAAGAAGTAGTTGCCGGTCAGGATCACTTTACCCGCCGCCGGGGTTTTGATTGGCGTGCCGGCGCCAACGGCGAAGTCCAGGCCCGAGTGCGGGTTGCGCTCCTCACCGTTAAAGAAGCGGCGGACGCCGAACTTGCTCGACAGCGGCCCGTTGACCGGCTTGTCCAGCAGCAGGTTGCTCGGCGTGTTCGGACTGAAACTGCGGTAGGCCTTGAGCTGCACCGCCAGTTCGCCCTCGATGCGTTTAAGTTGCGCCGGGTCCGGGTTCACCTGGCTTTTGTTCTTGAGGGTGATGTGCTGCTCGGGATATTTCTTGAAGCCCACCACAAACGGCAGGCTCTTGGCGCCGCTGGTGATGCGTTCGGTGCCGGGTTTGACCGTTAACGGAATCCCGACAATGGCCAGCCAGTTGTTCTGTTCCTTGACCACCAGCACCGGCCTGTTCAGGTAGGTGGCTTTGGGGGCCGTGGCGGAAGTTCCCAGGTCGATGACCGCGACGCCACCGGGCACAGGCTTGTTCAGAAGACGTGTGATGTAGCTATCGGCGTGAGCATTGAAGGTCAGGCAAACGAGCATCAACAAGCTGAGTAAACGTGGCATCAATCAATCCAATAGCGAAAGGGTGACGGGGGTCAGGTGATTGTCTTCCACCCGTACCTGCAATTGACCCTCACCCAGGCGCGCGGTCAGGCGCTGGCCGGTGTGAGTTTGTGCGGCGTCGCGAATCGCCTGACCGCGCTCATCCAGCAGGATGCTGTAGCCACGACCGAGGGTCGCCAGTGGGCTGACCACGTGCAACGTCTGCACCTGGCTTTGCAGTTGCAGGCGGCGCGCCTTGAGCCCTTCGCGCATCGCGCGGGGCAGGCGTTCGGCGAGGCTGTCCAGGCGTTGGCGCAACAGGGCCAACTGACGGCCGGGGTGCTGGCCGGCGAGGCGGGTTTCCAGGCGGATCAGGCGTTCGCGTCGGGTATTGAGGCTGCGTTCGAAGGCGCGGCGCAGTCGCATGTCCAGATCGTCCAGGCGCTGGGCCTGCTGGCGCAGGCGTTCTCCGGGATGACGCAGGCGGCGGGCCATGCCTTCCAGGCGCAGGCGGTCATGGCTCAGGCGATTGCGCATCAGCATCACCAGGCGGCGGTGCAGGTTTTCAACCTGGCGCACCAGATGGCTCGCGTCTGGAGCGAGCAATTCGGCCGCGGCGGATGGGGTAGGTGCGCGGACGTCGGCGACGAAGTCGCTGATGGACACATCGGTCTCATGCCCGACGGCGCTGACGATGGGCGTGACGCAGGCATCCACCGCACGGGCCACGGCCTCTTCGTTGAAGCACCAGAGGTCTTCCAGCGAACCGCCGCCACGGGCCAGGATCAGCGCGTCAAACCCACGCGCATCAGCCAGTTTCAACGCTCGCACAATCTGCGGGATCGCTTCACGGCCTTGCACGGCCGTGGGGATCAGTGTCAGTTCAACGTTCGGCGCCCGGCGGCGGAACACGCTGATGATGTCGCGGATCACCGCGCCGGTCGGCGAACTGATGATGCCAATGCGCCGAGGATGCGCCGGCAGCGGCACCTTGCGCTCGGCACTGAACAGGCCTTCGGCGCTGAGCTTTTCCTTCAGTGCATCGAAGGCCAGTCGCAGCGCGCCGTCGCCGGCCGGCTCCACGGTGTCGAGAATCAGTTGGTAGTCACCACGGCCCTCGAACAGCGAGACCTTGCCGCGCACTTTCACCGCCAGGCCATCCTTCAGCGCCTGGCGCACCCGCGCCGCATTGTTGCGAAACAGCGCGCAACGCACCTGTGCGCCGCTGTCCTTGAGGGTGAAGTACACATGGCCAGAGGCCGGGCGGGCGAGGTTGGAGATCTCGCCTTCGACCCAGATATTGGTGAACACGTCTTCCAGCAACACTCGCGCGCGGCCGTTGAGCTGGCTGACAGTCAGGACTTCGCGGTCCAGGCCCAGGCGGGCAAAAGGATCTTTAATCATGGGCGGCAGTTTATAGGCATTCGTGCAAGGTTTGGCAGAATTGCTCCACCAGCGCGCTGGGTGTCTGCGCGCAGACCAGAGCCACGGTACTGAGGCAGTCGGGGTCGGCCAAGGGCAAAAAGTGCAGGTTGGCTGGTGCAATGTCCTGCATGGATTTTGGTAACAAGGCAATACCGAAACCGGCCTGGATCAGCTGCAGTTGGGTGGTCTTGCGCGACATCACTCGTGCCGACTTGGGAAAAAATCCCGCTCGCATGCACAACTCGGCCGACAGATAACTCAGGCCGCCACGCTGAGGATGAGGGATCGAGATAAACGCTTCGTCCTTGAGTTGTTTCAGTTCTATCGGAGTATTGCTGTTCGCCAGCGGATGAATCGGCGGCACCGCGAGCAACAGTTGCTCACTATATAAAGGCTCCACGCGCACGCCTTCACGTTGGCGCAGCACCGGCAGGCGCAACAGGCCGACGTCCAGGCGACCGTCGGCGATTTCCTCCAGTTGCGCTTCAGAGGAGAGTTTGACGATATCCATCGATACGCCGGGGCAGCGCTCCAACCAGGTACTGATGCCCTGCAGCAACGGCCCGCTCATCGGCACGGTGCTCGAATGGCTCAGGCGCAGGGTACCAAGTTGGCCATGACCCACTTGTGTCGCCATCTCGCTGGCCTTGAGTAGTTCACTCAACAGGTTACGTGCCCGTGGGTAGAAAGCCTCTCCCGCAGCGGTGAGGCGGGGCTGGCGTGCGGTACGTTCGAATAGCGGCGTTTGCAGCTGGGTTTCCAGCTCCTTGATCTGTCGGCTCAGGGCTGACTGCGCCACGAACAAACGTTCGGCGGCAGCGCTGAAGCTGCCGCTGTCGGCGATTTCGACGAAGTAGCGCAGTTGGCGGGTGGAAATCACGCGTCATGCCTTTTCGAGATGGGTGGAGGGCTTTGAAGATATTAGTCGCATCCCTCGTCGATGGCTAAAGTGATGACCATCTCTTCAAAGGAATAAGCCCATGAGCCCGGTTGAGCTGATGAGTCAGTGGTCGTTTGGCGGTGTGGACTGGTTGGTGATCGGCCTGGGCGTAGCCGTGGCCTACATTGTGTTCGGCATTGCCGGCTTTGGTACGGCGTTGGTGGCGGGGCCGATCCTGATTGTGTTTATGCCACTGTCGAAGATCATTCCGCTGCTAGTGTTGCTGGATTTCGTCGCCGCCTTCGGCAATCTGTTGCAATCACGACGCGAGGTGAGCAAGCCGGAGTTGTTGCGTTTGCTTCCGTGCATGGCTATTGGTTGCACGCTCGGTGTGGTGTTTTTGCTCAACCTGCATTCGGATCTGTTGCTGTTGTTGATGGGGCTGTTTATCAGCGCCTATGCGGTCTACAGCTTGGCAGTGAAGGCACGGCCCGCCCAACTGGCGGCGGGTTGGTCGATTCCCATGGGCACCGTCGGTGGTTTGTTCGGCGCATTGTTCGGCAGTGGTGGTTTTTTGTATGCGATCTATCTGAACAGCCGCCTGCCCAAGGACGCGGCGCGCGCCACGCAAAGCGCGCTGATCAGTTGCAGCACGGTGGTGCGCCTGAGCCTGTTCCTGATCGCCGGAGTGTATGCTGACTTACCGCTGTTGATGCTGGCGCTGTGTCTATTGCCGGCGATGGCCCTGGGGTTGTGGTGTGGGCGCAGGCTGACTATGCGCATGTCCCGAGAGGCGTTTGTAAGATTGGTGACCTGGCTGGTGCTGGCCAGTGGGATTGCGTTGATTGGGCGTTACTTGAGCACTTGACCGGATTTCTTCAGGGATTAAGCTGCCAGCC
>NZ_JBOICG010000003.1:0-4542 GCF_050739995.1 Pseudomonas sp.
CACCTCGGTTCATCAGGTGGGCTCAGTTGATGCCATCGCAGGCAAGCCAGCTCCCACATTGGATTGAGTACATTTCAGAGAATGGTATAGCCAGAAAGCACAAAGGCCACCCGAAGGTGGCCTTTGTGTTGGTAGCGCGTCAGTTAAGCACGAGGCTTACTTGACAGCCCAACCGGTCAGCTCGGCCAGGGCCTTGCCGATGTCTGCCAGCGAACGCACGGTTTTAACACCTGCGTCTTGCAGAGCAGCGAATTTCTCGTCTGCAGTGCCTTTGCCGCCGGAGATGATTGCGCCAGCATGGCCCATGCGCTTGCCAGCAGGGGCAGTCACACCAGCGATGTAGGAAACAACCGGCTTGGTCACGTGTGCCTTGATGTAGGCAGCCGCTTCTTCTTCAGCCGAACCGCCGATCTCACCGATCATCACGATCGCTTCGGTCTTCGGGTCTTCCTGGAACAGCTTCAGGATGTCGATGAAGTTCGAGCCTGGGATCGGGTCACCGCCGATGCCGACGCAAGTCGACTGACCGAAACCGGCGTCAGTGGTCTGCTTCACAGCTTCGTAGGTCAGGGTGCCGGAACGGGAAACGATACCGACTTTACCTGGCAAGTGAATGTGACCTGGCATGATGCCGATCTTGCATTCGCCCGGAGTGATCACGCCTGGGCAGTTAGGGCCGATCAGGACTACGCCCAGCTCGTCGCACTTAACTTTAGCGTCCAGCATGTCCAGGGTAGGAATGCCTTCGGTGATGCAAACGATCAGCTTGATGCCGCCGAATGCTGCTTCCAGGATGGAGTCCTTGCAGAAAGGAGCTGGAACGTAGATCACGCTGGCGGTGGCGCCAGTGGCAGCTACAGCATCTTTCACGGTGTTGAACACTGGCAGGCCCAGGTGCTCGGTGCCGCCTTTGCCTGGAGTTACGCCGCCAACCATCTTGGTGCCGTATTCGATGGCTTGCTGGGTGTGGAAACTACCTTGCGAACCGGTAATACCCTGGCAGATAACTTTGGTGTCTTTATTGATCAGGACGCTCATTATTTGCCCTCCGCAGCTTTGACAACTTGTTGAGCAGCGTCGGTCAGGCTGGTAGCCGCGATGATGTTCAAACCGCTTTCTGCCAGTACTTTAGCGCCCAGTTCAGCGTTGTTACCTTCAAGGCGAACAACAACCGGGATTTTAACGCCGACTTCTTTCACTGCACCGATGATGCCTTCGGCAATCATGTCGCAACGAACGATGCCGCCGAAGATGTTGACCAGTACTGCTGCGACGTTGGAGTCGGACAGGATGATCTTGAAGGCTTCGGTAACGCGTTCTTTGGTAGCACCACCGCCCACGTCGAGGAAGTTGGCTGGCTTGCCGCCATGCAGGTTGACGATGTCCATGGTACCCATGGCCAGGCCAGCACCGTTGACCATGCAACCGATGTTACCTTCCAGGGCTACGTAGTTCAGTTCGAACTTGGCAGCGTGCGCTTCGCGCGGATCGTCTTGCGACGGATCGTGGAAAGTCTTCAGCTTAGGCTGACGGTACATGGCGTTGGCGTCGATGTTGATCTTGGCGTCCAGGCAGTGCAGATCGCCGTCAGCCTTGATCACCAGCGGGTTCACTTCCAGCAGGGCCAGATCGTGATCCTGGAACAGTTTGGCCAGACCTACGAAGATCTTGGCGAACTGGGCAACTTGCTTGCCTTCCAGGCCCAGCTGGAAAGCCAGCTCGCGACCCTGGAATGGCTGAGCGCCAACCAGTGGATCGATGGTGGCTTTCAGAATTTTTTCTGGGGTTTCGTGAGCGATTTTCTCGATGTCCACGCCACCTTCGGTGGAAGCCATGAACACGATACGACGGCTCGAACGGTCAACGACAGCGCCCAGGTACAGCTCTTTAGCGATATCAGTGCACGATTCAACCAGGATCTTGGTGACTGGTTGGCCATTGGCATCAGTCTGGTAAGTCACCAGACGCTTGCCCAGCCACTGCTGTGCGAAGGCCTTGGCGTCTTCTTTGCTGCGAACCAGCTTAACGCCGCCCGCTTTACCGCGACCACCGGCGTGAACCTGGGCTTTGACAACCCACTCAGTGCCGCCGATTTTGTCGCAAGCTTCTGCTGCTGCTTCCGGGGTGTCTACTGCGTAGCCCTTGGAAACTGGCAGGCCGTATTCAGCGAACAGCTGCTTACCCTGATACTCGTGAAGATTCATGCTTTTTACCGTCTTCGTTAGGTACTGCGCATTCGGCGCTGCGCTCATTATGAGTGCCGCGCCACCTGTGACTGCTGCTTGCACAACTTGCTGGGCTCAAGGCCCGTAAAGCTGCGCAAGGCTGCGTCCGGCGGATATTCCGCGGTGAGTCTTGCGCGCAAGGCTCACGACGGGCAACTCCGCCGTGGTTTCTTATTATCTCGCTTAGCGCTTCTTGCGGTTGGCGATGTGGATGGCGCCGCCATTCACTGCCAACGCTGCTTCGTGCAACGCTTCGGACAGGGTCGGATGGGAGAAGACCATCATGCCCAGGTCCTCGGCACTGGTGCCGAATTCCATACCGATTGCGCCTTGCTGAACCAGTTCTGCAGCGCTTGGGCCAATCACGTGGACGCCCAATACGCGGTCAGTCTTGGCATCAGCGATGACTTTGACAAAACCACCGGTGTCGTTGGCTGCCATGGCACGGCCAGAAGCAGCGAACGGGAAGGTGCCGACGTTAACTTCAACGCCTTCAGCTTTCAACTGCTGTTCGTTCTTGCCGACCCATGCAATTTCCGGGTGGGTGTAGATAACCGATGGGATCAGGTCGTAGTTCATCTGGGTTTTGTGACCCTTGATGCGCTCGACAACCATGATGCCTTCTTCGGAAGCCTTGTGCGCCAGCATCATGCCGCGAACCACGTCACCGATGGCGTAGACGCCTGGAACGGTAGTAGCGCAGTGATCGTCAACGTGCACGTAGCCGCGCTCGTCGAGGGTCACGCCGCTGTCGGCAGCCAGCAGGTCGGTAGTCACTGGACGGCGACCAACGGCTACGATCAGCTTGTCGAAAGTGATGGTTTTTTCGCCATCCTTGTCGGTGTAGTTGACAACAACTTCTTCGCCGTTGACTTTCGAGCCGGTCACGCGAGCGCCCAGCTTGATGTCCAGACCTTGTTTGGTCAGGGTCTTCAGGGCTTCCTTGGACACCGCGGTGTCGGCAGCCAGCAGGAACGTGTCCAGGGCTTCCAGCACGGTGACTTCAGCACCCAGGCGGGACCATACCGAACCCAGTTCCAGGCCGATCACGCCAGCGCCGATCACGCCCAGACGCTTAGGTACCGCTTGGAATTCCAAGGCGCCGGTCGAATCAACGATCACGTTGTTATCAACTGGAGCAGGCGGAATGTCGATTGGGCGCGAACCTGGAGCCAGGATCACGTTTTCGGCTTCGATGACTTCAACCGAGCCGTCTGGCTTGGTGACTTCAATTTTCTTGCCGGCCAGCAGCTTGCCGTGGCCCTGGATCGAAGTCACGCCGTTGGCCTTGAACAAGGTGGCAACGCCGGAAGTCAGACCCTTAACGATGTTGGCTTTACGGCCGACCATCGCTGGCACGTCCATGGTCACGCCAGCATGGTTGATGCCGTGGATCGCGAAACCGTCTTGGGCTTCGTGGAATTTCCAGGAGCTGTCCAGCAGCGCCTTGGAAGGAATGCAGCCAACGTTCAGGCAAGTACCGCCCAGCGCCAGCTTGCCTTCCTTGTCGGTGTATTTTTCGATGCAAGCAGTCGAGAGGCCCAGTTGTGCGGCCTTGATGGCGGCAACGTAGCCGCCAGGACCTGCACCAATCACTACAACGTCAAATTTCTGCGACATGAAAATAGTTCCTCTATTTAGCAGCAAGCTTTCAAGCCGCAAGCCCCGAGCCAGGCCGCCTTATCCGGCAGCCCGCCCGAAGCCTGCAGCTGCTTCTATCAGATATCCAGCAGCAGACGAGCCGGGTCTTCCAGCAGGTTCTTGATGGTCACCAGGAAAGTCACGGCTTCTTTACCATCGATCAGGCGGTGATCGTAAGACAGCGCCAGGTACATCATCGGGCGGATCACGACTTGGCCGTTGATGGCCATCGGACGCTGGAGGATGTTGTGCATGCCCAGGATCGCAGCCTGCGGCGGGTTGACGATCGGCGTCGACATCATCGAACCGAAGGTACCACCGTTGGTGATGGTGAAGGTACCGCCGGTCATCTCGTCGATGGTCAGCTTGCCGTCACGGGCTTTCTTACCGAAGGTGGCGATGCCGCCTTCGATTTCAGCCAGGCTCATCAGCTCAGCGTTACGCAGAACCGGTACTACCAGGCCACGGTCGCTGGACACAGCAACGCCAACGTCTGCGTAGCCGTGGTAAACGATGTCGTTACCGTCGATGGAAGCGTTGACTGCCGGGAAGCGCTTCAGTGCTTCGGTGGCCGCTTTCACGAAGAACGACATGAAGCCCAGGCGCACGCCATTGTGGGACTTCTCGAACAGATCCTTGTACTTCGAACGCAGGGCCATGACTTCGGTCATGTCGA
>NZ_JBOICG010000004.1:0-1663 GCF_050739995.1 Pseudomonas sp.
GGTCGAAATCATAGTCCCAGGCGCTGTCGAGCAGCATGTCGCGGGTCACCACCTGGCAGCTGTGGCGCATGAGTTTTTCCAGCAACAGAGCTTCACGGTGCTGCAAGGCAATGCTGCGGCCCTGGCGCACGGCCGTGCGGGTGGCACAATCAAGTTGCAGCTCGCCCACGTTCAGGGTGCGCCCCGATTGCTCGTGGCCACGCAGCAGTGCGTCGAGCCGCGCCAGCACTTCGGCAAATGCATAGGGCTTGGCCAGGTAATCGTCGCAACCGGCCTGCAGGCCCTCGACCTTGTCCTGGGTCGATGACTGGGCGCTGAGCATCAACACCGGCACTCGCGACTGGCGCGCGCGCAGCGCCTTGACCAAGGCAATACCATCCAGGCCCGGCAGGCGGCGGTCCACGATCAGCACATCGTGGATGCCTTCCAACGCCAGGCCCAGGCCGCTGGTGCCGTCCGTAGCCACATCCACCACGTGCCCGCTTTCGCTCAGCCCCCGCAGCAGGTAGGTGGCGGTCTGTTCATCGTCTTCAACCACAAGAATGCGCACGGTTGCGTCTCCGGCTCGAATCTAAACTTTAATTTATCTGGCGGGAACGTGGCGCCGCCCCAGGCTTTGCCACACTATGCCACCTCTGCCCTGAAGACGTGACCGGTTCTCTTGCCATGACTCATGTTCTGGTCGTTGAAGACGACTTAACCACCGCCCGCGAAATCGAACTGGCCCTCAGCGACTACGGCTTCACCGTCACCACTGTGCTGAACGGCCGCGACGGCCTGCTCAAAGCCTTGAGCGAGCCCTTCGACCTGATCGTGCTCGACCGCATGTTGCCTGGCGGCGTCGATGGCCTGGGCGTGCTCACCGCATTACGCGCGGCGGGCACCACCACGCCGGTGCTGATCCTCAGCGCCTTGAGCGCCCTGGATGAGCGCGTGCGTGGGCTACGGGCCGGTGGCGATGACTACCTGACCAAACCTTTCGAGTTCATCGAGTTGACCGCGCGCCTGGACGCACTCAACCGCCGCCGCGCCGAACCGTCGACCCCGGCCCAGGAAACCCATCTGCGCGTGGCCAACCTGGAGGTCGACCTGCTGCGTCGCACCGTGCGCCGTGGTGACCGCGCCATCGACCTGGTGCCCCGCGAATACGCCCTGCTTGAACACCTGATGCGCAACGCAGGCCAAGTCATCACCCGTACCATGCTGTTCGAGGCGGTATGGAACTACAGCTACGACGAGCGCACCAACGTCATCGAAGTGCACATCGGCCGCCTGCGCCGCAAAATCGATGGCGACGGCGAAGGCCAGATGATCCACACCGTGCGGGGAGCCGGCTATGTCCTTCGCACGCCTGAGTGAAATCCCGCGCACCATCAGCTTCCGTACCGGGTTGCTGTTCCTGGGCCTGTTCGGTTGCTCGTTCCTGGCGCTGTTCGGCTACATCTATTGGCAGACCGCGTTCTATCTCAAGACCGAAGCGGATACCGCGTTGTATCGCCAGGTGGAAAACCGCAGCGCCCAAGACCCCGAACTGCGCCTGCATGAAATCCGCAAACACGTCGCCCAAGACACCGAAGCCCGCCTGCCCCACAGCCTGTTCGATGCCCAGGGGCAATACATTGCCGGTGCGATTCGTGAGTTGCCGGTGTACACAGCCTTGGAC
>NZ_JBOICG010000005.1:0-4657 GCF_050739995.1 Pseudomonas sp.
GAGTACAACTCAGTCAGAGTACGGGTAGCCTCTGGGACATGGGAGAAGAAGTCGAAACGGCGCGAGTCGTCGTCCAAGTTAGTGCGTGGGTCCGGTTTAAAAGCGTGGACCATGTCTGGGAACTTGATGGCATCGCGAATAAAGAATGTCGGAAAGTTATTACCAACCAAGTCCCAGTTACCTTCAGCGGTATAGAACTTAGTGGCGAAGCCGCGTGGGTCACGCAGGGTTTCCGGGGAGTGGTTGCCGTGCACTACCGCAGAGAAACGTACAAACACGGGGGTGGCTTCGCCGGCAGCAAATACCTTGGCCTTGGTCAGGTCGCTGAGGTTATCGGTGACGGTGAAGGTGCCATGGGCACCGGTGCCACGGGCGTGTACTACACGCTCCGGGATGCGTTCGCGGTCGAAGCGTTGCAGTTTCTGAATCAACTGCACGTCTTGCAACAGCACCGGGCCGTTGGCGCCGGCGGTTTGTGAGTTCTGGTTGTCACCGACGGCTGCACCGTTGTCCCGGGTGAGGTTGGCGGCTTGCACAGAGAGGGAAAGCAGGCTGGCAGTCACCAGTGCCAACGCGTAACGCGCCGTGACTGGCCTACGGCTTATGGGAGTGTTCATCGAGGTTTCCTCTGGTTTTTTTAGTGCACATTCAGTTGTGCTTGCCAGAGGCTAGTGACCTGGGAGCCAGAAGATAAATAGAAAAACACCACAGGACCGATTAAGAAAAAAATGTGGCAAGTGACTGAAGTGAGAGGTAAATCGCGCGCGATTGATGGCACTTTGAAAACTATTTGAGTTTTAATGTGTCGATAAAAATCGACAGTGTTAACAGTTGTGTCGCGCAAGCCTTCTACGACTGGCTTACACTGAGTTCCACCCTTCTCATCTGTAACAAGGAATAACCTATGGGCGTGATCAGTGAGTTCAAGGCCTTCGCGGTCAAAGGTAATGTGGTCGACATGGCCGTCGGTATCATCATCGGTGCTGCCTTCGGCAAAATTGTTTCCTCGTTTGTAGGGGACGTGGTGATGCCTCCCATCGGCCTGCTGATCGGTGGCGTCGACTTTGCGGACTTGGCGGTGACGCTCAAGGCAGCGCAAGGTGATGCTCCAGCGGTGGTAATGGCCTACGGTAAATTCATCCAGAGCATCATCGACTTCGTGATCATCGCGTTCGCGATCTTCATGGGCGTGAAGGCCATCAACCGCCTCAAGCGCGAGGAAGCCGTGGCTCCAACCGTGCCACCGGCGCCGACCAAAGAAGAAGAATTGCTCACCGAGATCCGGGACTTGCTCAAGGCTCAGAACAACAAGCCGCTTTAACCCGCGGAACAAAAAGGCGCCTTTCGAGGCGCCTTTTTTCTACCAGTAGTTTTCTACGGCCACCTGGCCAGGTCGACGGCTAAGGCTCAGTTGCATCTCCCGCTGCTTGAGCAATTGCCGCGTGTCATCGACCATCTGCGGGTTACCGCAAATCAACACGCGGGAGTGTTCTGGGGTCAACTCGACACCGGCCGCACGCTCCAGCTCACCCTTTTCGATCAGGGTCGTGATGCGCCCGCTCAGCGCCCCTGGATGCTGTTCACGGGTAACGATGGGAATGTAGGTGAGCTTGTGGGCGTGCTCGGCCAGGTATTCACGCTCGCCCAACTCATGGATCAGCGATTGGTAAGCCAACTCCTTGGCCTCCCGGGCGCTGTACACCAGCACGATACGTTCGAATTTTTCCCAGACTTCAAAGTCCTGCAGGATCGACAGGAACGGTGCCACCCCGGTACCAGTACCCAGCAACCACAGATCACGCCCGTCCACAAAGCGGTTCAGGGTCAGGAACCCCGTGGCCTGGCGCTCGACCATCAGCGTATCTCCCACCTGCAGGCGGCTCAACTCACTGGTGAATTCGCCACCCGGAACGACGATGGAGAAAAAATCGAGATGCTCGTCAAAGGGTGAAGACACAATGGAATAGGCGCGCCATACGGTGCTGCCATCCGCCTTGGTCACCCCCAGGCGCACGAATTGGCCAGCGGTGAACCGAAAGCCTGGGTCGCGGGTGGTACGCAGAGTAAACAGGCTGGGGGTCAGCGATTGCACGTCGAGCAAGGTCTGGCGGGTGAATTTCTCAGCACTGGCCGTCATAGGGAACTCCGTTTTGCACAGGCCCCTAGTGTCCCTCAAACCAGCGCGCGCAAACACCGTTGATTGGTAGTGGTATTGCGACAGGCGCAGGCGGCAGTGACCCACAGTGAGAGAGAATGCGTTAAACCCTCAAAATACTGAGCGCATAGTGACAAGCTAATGCTAACCAACCATTTAGCTATTAACCCACTTGCCACCCTTCCATAGATGGAACATCGCATCTAAGCGCTATCACTTTGGCACTACCCACAACCCGTTAAATTCAATCAAGAATTTATTTCCACCCGAACCACTTATACAACAATATAAAAATCGTACAGTTTATTTAGAGACTAAGCTCTAGTTACATATGACATTTTTTTCACGCTCGTAAGTAGGCGATGTCCTACACTCATTTTCGTGCCGCTGGGATGAGGACGTACCCACGCCACGCAAACCCCATGGAGATTTACAAATGGTGAACTGGCGCAATACTCGGCCCCCCAAACTGGAAGGTGAAAACGAGATCACTAGTGTGTTTGAGATGGTTCTTACCCAAACCCATGAGCTTGGCTTCACATTCTGTTCCTTTACAATGAGTTCCCAACTGGCGGATAGCCAAACGAAACCCATCCAGATCGACAACTATTCAAACGAGTGGAACACGTTGTATCAACGGGCGCACTTCTTCGACGTAGATCCGGTTGTTACCCACTGTAAACGCAGCGTACTCCCCATCGTCTGGGAGGAAAAAACATTCACTTCAGCACCCGACTTATGGTCGTTGGCCCAATCGTTTGGTGTGCATAGGGCATGGACGCAGCCCTTTCATGACGCCCAAGGGAAGTACAGCATGCTGACCCTGGCACGCAGTGACAGTAAAGTAACCCCTGAAGAACTCTATGAAAAAGCCGGCCGAGTGTTATGGCTCTGCAATGTGCTGCACTCGGTGACTGCCCCCAAATACGCCGCTGGGCCCAATGCGTCGCCGTGCTGTAAATTGACCAAACGAGAAACGGAAATACTCAAATGGTCAGCCCTGGGCAAGACCGCCGGGGACATTGCTGTAATTCTTTGCCTATCAGAGCGCACCGTAGGCTTTCACATGAAAAGTACATTCAACAAATTGGGGGTCAACAACAAGATCGCCGCGGTACTCAGAGCCTACAAAGAGGGTTATCTTTTTTAGCTGGCACGGAAACACCGCATGTCATCAGGCTCAAAAAAAAGTAACATTTACGACCCCTATTCTGAGTGTTGAGCTGCGCCTCCAGGTGTCACCTCGCCGTTCACTCAGACGGTTCCGCCAATGATTACCCAGAGCCTCCCCCGCCATGCCCCTGCTCGACAGCCCCTTCGCCCAGCTCGATCTGATCCGCCAACCCGAGCAACATAACGATCCGCTGCAGGCCTTCGATGCTGCCGACGAGTACTTGCTCGGCTACCTGGCGCAGCAACAGCCGGCCACGGCCACCCGCGTATTGGTGCTCAATGACAGCTTTGGCGCCCTGGCGGCGAGCCTTGAGGGGCAAGTACACCTTACCTCCAGCGGCGACTCGTTTCTCGCCGCCCTGGGGCTGGAAAAAAACCTGGTGCGCAACGGCAAGACGTTTGATGCGGTGCCGTTCATCCCCGCCAGCCAGGTACCCATGGGGCCGTTCGACCGAGTATTGATCCGTGTGCCGAAAACCCTGGCCTTGCTGGAGGAACAACTGATCCGTCTGCAAGGCCAATTGGCGCCAGGCGCCGAGGTGATCGCCGGAGGGATGATCAAGCATTTGCCACGGGCGGCAGGTGAACTGCTGGAGCGCTACATCGGGCCGATGCACGCCTCGCTTGCAGTCAAAAAAGCCCGGCTGCTGATCGCGACCGTCGAGGATCGCCCAGCAGCAGTCTCGCCCTACCCCACCCGTTATACCTTGGACACACCGGCCATCGAGTTGCTGAACCATGCCAACGTGTTCTGCCGTGAGGGTTTGGATATCGGCACCCGCGCCTTCCTGCCCCACCTGCCGAAAAACCTGGGCAACGCTCGTGTGGCGGATCTGGGCTGCGGCAACGGCGTCTTGGCGATCGCCAGCGCCCTGCAAAACCCCGACGCGCAATACACCTTGGTAGATGAGTCCTACATGGCCGTGCAATCGGCCGCCGAGAACTGGCAAGCCGCGCTGGGTGATCGTCATGTTGTGGTGCGCGCCGGCGATGGCCTGGCCGGCCAGGAACCGCAATCGCTGGACGTGGTGCTGTGCAACCCACCCTTCCACCAGCAGCAGGTGGTCGGCGACTTCCTCGCTTGGCGCATGTTCCAGCAAGCACGGGAAAGCCTGGTGGTCGGCGGTGCCCTGTACATCGTCGGTAACCGTCACTTGGGTTACCACACCAAGCTGGCCCGGTTGTTCCGGGGCGTCGAGCAAGTCGCCACCACGCCAAAATTCGTGATTCTCAAAGCGCGCAAATAAAAAAACCCTGCCTTTCTCGCGAAAGGCAGGGCTGGAAAACCGGGCCGTGAAGCCCGGATTGGGATGTCAGTGGGTGGTCAAG
>NZ_JBOICG010000006.1:0-5116 GCF_050739995.1 Pseudomonas sp.
GGGGTTTCCCCATGTGAGAGTAGGTCATCGTCAAGATTAAATTCCGAAACCCCATTTGCGAAAGCAGATGGGGTTTTGTTTTGGGCGCTCGAAAATATTTGAAGTTTTTGCTGCACAAGCTTTTCACCCAAGGGCCCATCTGTAGCCCAAAGCCGTGCTCGCCTGACAAAACAGCATGCCGTTGGGGAAATCAATGCAAAGTGTTTCTGCATTTTTGGTATGGTGCAGCACATTTTCATAGGGATTGATCTTTTACCCGCAGGATGCGGCGTCGACCTTCTTCAACGAGATGCTGTAGAAATGCCTGAACCGATACCGATCAAGGATCACGAGAAAGAAAACCGCCTGGTCAACAAGCGCCTGTTCGCCTGCGCGCTGCTGGTGATCGGCATCACCTGTGCCTTAGTGGGCCGCATGTATTTCTTGCAGGTAGTGCAGTACGACTATCACTCCACGATTTCTGAAAACAACCGGGTCCACGTGCTGCCGATAACGCCGACCCGTGGGTTGATCTATGACCGCAATGGCGTCGTGCTGGCGGATAACCGGCCCAGCTACAACCTGACAATCACCCGCGAGCGTACTACCGACCTTAAAGGCGAACTGGACGCTATCGTCGATCTTCTGCACTTGCCTGCCGAGGATCGCGCGGTATTCGACAAGGCACTGAAGCAAGCACGTCACCCGTTTGTCCCCGTCACGTTGTTTTATGAGCTGACGGAAGAGCAGATCGCCGTGTTGGCCGTCAACGAATTCCGTCTACCCGGTGTGGACGTTGAGCCGCAGTTCGTGCGGCACTACCCGCTGGGCGCGCATTTCGCCCATTCGATCGGCTACGTCGGCCGTATCAATGAAAAAGAATCCAAGGTCCTCGACTCCGTGGAGTATCGCGGTACGCAATCCATCGGCAAGACCGGCATCGAGCGTTTCTACGAGTCTGAGCTACATGGCCACGTCGGTTATGAGGAGGTCGAGACCAATGCCCAAGGCCGTGTGTTGCGCGTGCTCAAGCACACCGATCCGATCCCCGGCAAAAACATTGTTCTGAGCCTCGACGTCAAACTTCAGGAAGCTGCCGAAGAGGCACTGGGTGACCGCCGTGGTTCGGTAGTAGCCCTTGATCCGGAAACGGGCGAGGTGCTGGCCATGGTCAGCAAGCCGAGCTTCGACCCGAACCTGTTCGTCACCGGTATCAGCTTCAAGGAATACGCCGCACTGCACGACTCCATCGACCGACCGTTGTTCAATCGCGTGTTGCGCGGGCTCTACGCGCCTGGTTCGACCATCAAGCCGGAAGTGGCCATCGCCGGCCTCGACAGTGGTGTAGTGACCGCCCAAACCCGGGTGTTCGACCCCGGTTACTACCAACTGCCCGACTTTGACCACAAATACCGCAACTGGAATCACAGCGGCGACGGCTGGGTGGATATGGACGCGGCTATCATGCGTTCCAACGACACCTACTTTTATGACCTGGCCCACAAACTCGGAATCGACCGGCTGCATGACTACCTGGCTGAGTTCGGTCTCGGCCAGAAAGTTTCCCTGGACATGTTCGAGGAGTCAGCTGGCTTGATGCCCTCCCAAGCCTGGAAGCGCGCAACCCGGCGTCAGCCTTGGTTCCCAGGCGAAACCGTGATCCTCGGCATTGGCCAGGGTTATATGCAGGTCACACCATTACAACTGGCCCAGGCCACCGCGTTGATCGCTAACAAAGGCGTGTGGAACCGACCTCACCTGGCCAAGACCATCAACGGTGTGCCGCCGGTGGACGAGAACCCGATGCCCAACGTCGTCCTCAAGGACCCGCGTGATTGGGAACAGGTCAACCACGGCATGCAGTTGGTGATGCACGACCCACGCGGCATCGCACGGGCGGCGGCGCAAGGTGCGCAATACCGCATCGCCGGCAAGAGTGGTACGGCGCAGGTGGTCGCAATCAAGCAAGGTGAGCGTTACAACCGTAACAAGACCCTGGAGCGTCATCGCGATAACGCCTTGTTCGTCGGTTTTGCCCCGGCGGAACACCCGAAGATCGTGATCTCGGTGATGATCGAGAACGGGGAGGCGGGGGGACGCGTCGCCGGTCCGGTGGTTCGGCAAATCATGGACGCGTGGCTGCTCGATCAAGAGGGGCATTTGAAGCCGCAATATGCGACTCCGGTCAAAGCTCCGGGTGATCCACACGTCTAAGTCACGCCGAATCCTCCAAGCCCTCATGAGCCAGCCACGGAACATCGTGGCTCGTCCAGATATGCGAGGTGGGCCTGACGCCCGGGTCATCATCCAGCGTCGCCACGCGCACGATCACATGGGGCTGATGCCCGCGTTCAGCCATCAGGTGTGAACCGCAACGGGAGCAGAAATGCCTCAACTTGCCCGGGGAAGATTCAAACGCCGACAGCAACTCTTCACCCTGCGTCCAACGAAAGT
Source organism: Pseudomonas sp. (assembly GCF_050739995.1). GTDB lineage: Bacteria > Pseudomonadota > Gammaproteobacteria > Pseudomonadales > Pseudomonadaceae > Aquipseudomonas. The sequence goes on from NZ_JBOICG010000006.1 coordinate 2,434, forward strand.
GCTCGCGCATCACCCCGGCGGTGGCGACGAACGCGGCTGCATGGGTTTTGCGGCAACTGTTGCAGTGGCAATGGCTGATGGGCATGTCGAGGCTGTCCACCTGATAGCGCACAGCTTTGCAGAAGCAACTTCCATTCAACGGGTCAGTCATAACGTACGGCCGGGTCAAGGATAGGGGCATCATCATCGCGCACAACTCAAGGTTGCGCATTGGTCGATGTCGCCTACTGTCAATGGAGGAGGTGACTTATGCACGTATTAGATCGCATCGAACGAAAAGTCTTGCTCAACGCTTCACGCAAACAGGTCTGGGAAGCCCTTACGAATGCCGAGCAATTCGGCAGTTGGTTCGGTATCGCGCTCAAGGGTAAAGCTTTCGTCGCGGGTGAAACCATCGAAGCGCCGATTACCTACCCTGGCTACGAACATGTGGTGTGGAAGGCCAAGATCGAGCGCATCCTGCCCCAAACCCTGTTTTCCTTCTGGTGGCATCCTTACGCGGTCGAGCAGGATGTCGATTACGACAAGGAAACCCCGACACTGGTGGAATTCACCCTTGAAGACCGTGCGCCAGGCATTCTGCTGCGGGTGGTCGAGTCCGGGTTTGACGCAATCCCTGAGGCCCGTCGCCAAAAAGCCTTCAAGATGAATTCCCGTGGCTGGGACGAGCAAATGGGCAATATCGAAACTTACCTGGGCCAAGCCCGCCGAGCCTGACCCCACGGGCATCAGTATGGATGCCCGTGTTCACTTGAGTCAGCCTTCGTGAGCGGTGGTGATTTCCAGGGTATCGGTGAAGGTCACCAGCACACTTTGCCCGACCTTGAGGTCTTTGAGGCCGGCGCGGATTTCCGGCTTTTCAACGTTCAACACTTTGGTGGCGCCGGTCGGATTCTCCAGGGTGACCTGGTTTTTCTTCAGGTCGATGTGGGTGATCTTCAATTGCACCTGTACCTGGCGGAACGCTGCGCCACCGGGGTTCGGGTTGTCGGCGGTGGCGCGCACCACGCCGGTTTTTTCGCTGGCGTCGGGCGGGCTCTTGTCCACATCGGTATCGAGCACGGCGGCCACCGAATGGGTGGTCAGCACCTTCACCTGATCACCTACCTTGAGGTTGCCCAGGTCCTTGGCTTCATCACTCAATTGCACATGCACGGGGTTACCTTGGGCGCCGGCGAGCACGACCTGGTGATTGGCTGCATCAACCGACAGCACCTTGGTGGTCACTTCATCGGCCTCTAGGGATTTGGACAACGGGATGTCTACAGCGTAAGCAGCGAGGTTGCCGACAGACAGTAGTGTGACCAGGGCGACTGCCTGGTGCAGGGTGCGGGATGAGATCATTGTGAGAACTTCCATGTGAGAGAAGTCCTGAGTCTAGTGGCGAGTCAGCGATGCGCAAATCCTCCAACTCTCCACGTTGTAACGTCTGTTAAAAGTCCACCGTCGCCGACAACTTCGCCACCCGTGGATCGCCTTGAGTCAAATAGCCACCCACCGAGTAGAATCATGCTCTGAAAGCGATTCCTGAGGTGCGGTACGGTGGATTTACAGCAGGGTTTTGTCCTGACCCGGCATTGGCGCGACACCCCGGCGGGGACGGAGGTCAGTTTCTGGTTGGCCACGGACCACGGTCCGCGGCGTATCCGGTTACCCGTGCAGACCTCGGTAATGTTCATTCCAGAGGCTCATCGCAAGCCGCTCGATTGGCTGCTCAAGGGTGAACGCGATATCGAATTGCGTCCGTTGCAATTGTGCGATTTTCATCATCGCCCCGTGTTGGGCCTCTACACCCGCCAACATCGCCAACTGATGGACCTGGAAAAACGCCTGCGTGCTGCCGGGGTCGATGTCTACGAAGGTGATGTACGCCCACCCGAGCGCTACATGATGGAGCGCTTCATCACTGCTCCCGTGTGGTTTGGCGGCACGCTCGATGCTGCCGGTGTACTGGATGATGCGCAGTTGAAACCCGCGCCCGACTACCGGCCGCCGCTCAAGCTGGTGTCCCTCGATATCGAGACCACCGCCCAGGGCGATCTTTATTCCATCGCCCTCGAAGGTTGCGGCGAGCGCCAGGTGTACATGCTCGGCCCACCCAACAAAACCACGGCTGTGGATTTCAAGCTCGACTATTGCGATACCCGCGCCCAACTGCTCGAACGCCTCAACCAATGGCTCGCCACTTTTGATCCCGATGCGATCATTGGTTGGAACCTGGTGCAATTCGACCTGCGCGTACTCCATGAACATGCCCAGCGTCTCAATGTGCCGCTGCTGCTGGGACGTGGTGGTGAAGCCATGGCTTGGCGTGAACACGGCAGTCGCAATCACTACTTCGCGGCGGCAGCGGGGCGGCTGATCATCGACGGCATCGAGGCGCTGCGTTCCGCCACCTGGAGTTTCGAATCCTTCAGCTTGGAAAACGTCGCGCAAACCCTGCTCGGCGAAGGCAAGGATATCTCCACACCGTACCAGCGCATGGACGAAATCAACCGCATGTTCGCCGAGGACAAGCCCGCCCTGGCGCGCTACAACCTCAAGGACTGCGAGCTGGTCACGCGGATTTTCGCCAAGACCGACCTGCTCAAGTTCCTGCTGGAGCGGGCCAGTGTCACCGGCTTGCCGGCCGACCGTAACGGCGGCTCGGTGGCCGCCTTCACCCATTTGTACATGCCGCTGA
>NZ_JBOICG010000007.1:0-2297 GCF_050739995.1 Pseudomonas sp.
AACGCGCAGTTCCTGTGGTTCAGCCCCACGCTGTACCAGCAGCAGATCGACAAACTCAAGGCCTTGGGCCTGCAATGGGTGCGCCTGGACTTGCACTGGGATCAGCTGGAACCCGTCCAAGGCCAATATCAGATTGCGACCCTGGACCAACTGGTCGGCAACCTGCAAACCAATCAACTCAAATCCGTGTTCTACCTGGTGGGCTCGGCGCCCTTCGCCACTACGGCGCCGGTCGGTGCTCCGTACCAGGACCAGTACCCGCCCAAAGACCCGAACGTATTCGCCAACCGCATGGCGCTGTTGTCCCAACGCTACCCCAGTGTCGACGCCTGGCAAGTGTGGAACGAGCCCAACCTGCTCGGTTTCTGGCGCCCGGTGGCCGACCCGACAGGCTATTTCACCTTGTTGGCGGCGACCACCAGCGCCTTGCGCACGGTCAACCCGAACAAACCCGTGGTCTCGGCCGGCATGGCCTTCCTCAGCGAAATGCCCAATGGCCAGACCATGCTCAGCGCCCTCAGCGCCCTGGGGGTGAACAGCCTCAACACGGTGACGTCCTATCACCCCTACACCCAACTGCCTGAAGGCAATGACCCGGCCAACCTGGACTTTGTCGCCAAATCCAATGCACTCAACCAGTCCCTGCGCGCCGCTGGCGTACAAAGCCTGTGGAGTACCGAATGGGGCTGGTCGAGTTATCGAGGGCCCAAAGAGGCGCAAAACCTCATCACCCTGCAGGACCAGGCTGACTACGTGGTACGCCGTGTGGCGCTGATGAGCGCGATGGATTTTGACAAGATATTCCTGTTCACCCTCAGCGACCTCGACCAGCGCGCCAGCGTACGCGACCAGTCCTACGGTTTGCTCGACCTTAACGCTAACCCGAAGCCGTCCTACACTGCGCTGAAGAACTTCCTCGATGTAAGTGGGCCACAACTGACGCCCGGAGACCCACCCACCGCCGACCAGTTGCCCGACGGTCTGTTCAGCATCGGCTGGACCCGCGCCGACGGTCATAAGCTGTGGTTCTTCTGGTCGGCCCAGGGTGGCAACGCACACCTGCCGAACCTGACCAACGCCACCCTGTACGACCCACTGCGCGGCACGCAAACCCCGGTGAGCGGCACTAATGGGTTGACCATACCGGTCAAGTCGAACCTGCAAATTCTGTTATGGGATTGAAGCCCGCCATGCGCATTCTATGGATACTGCCCTACTCGCCTTGGCCCGCCACCAGCGGCGGCAAGACGCGCCAGTTCCACTTGCTGCGCAGCCTGGCGGCCCGTGGGCACAGGATCACTTTATTGCTGCATGACAAACACCCGGTGTCGCTGACCGATCGCCAGGTGCTGGAAGCCTTCCTGGAACAACTGATCATCCTGCCGCGCCGCCCGCTACGCAGTGCGAAAACCCTGGTGGCCGGGCTGTTTGCGCCCTACCCGTTGCTGGCCAGTGTGAATGGCTTGTCCGGCGCGCTGCAGGACACGTTCAACCAATTGCTCAACGAACATTGGGACGTGGTGCAGATTGAACATTCCTACGCCTTCCAACCCTATGAAGATGCCCTGGCGCGCAAGTCCCAACCCTTTGTGCTGACCGAGCACAACGTGGAATCTGCCCTCGGTGCAGCCACGTACGATCGCCTGCCGCGCTGGGCCTGGCCGTTCATTCGCTACGACCAATGGCGCTATAGCCGCTGGGAGCATCGCGTAATGCGTCAGGCTACCCAAGTGGTGGCAGTCACCGGCAGCGACGCGCAAGTGCTGGAGAAAATCGCCGGCAAACCGGTGTCCGTGGTGGTTAACGGTGTGGATTGCGATCACTTCGCGGGTGCCCATCCTGACCCCGCGACACGCCGTGTGTTGTTCCTCGGCAACTATGAATACGCCCCCAATGTGGATGCCATCGAATGGGCGCTGGATGAAATCCTGCCCAGGGTCTGGGAGCACTGCCCGGATGCACGCATGAGCGTGTGCGGCTTCGGCATGCCTGGCAGCTGGCGCGAACGCTGGCAGGACCCGCGTATCGAGTGGCAAGGGTTTGTGCCGAACCTGTTGACACTGCAATCGAGTTGCTCGGTATTCCTGGCGCCGCTGCGTCATGGTGGCGGCTCCAAACTCAAAGTGCTCGAGGCCCTGGCCGCAGGGTTGCCGCTGGCCAGCACCGAACAAGGAGTATCGGGCCTGGATCTGGTAGAGGGGCTGGATTACCTGGGTGGGCAGACCGCCAACGACTTGGCGGACTCGGTGGTGCGCCTGCTGCAATTTCCCGAAGTGGCAGTGCCCATGGGTGAAGCC
>NZ_JBOICG010000008.1:0-5413 GCF_050739995.1 Pseudomonas sp.
GGTGATGCTATCGCAGGCAAGCCAGTTCCTACCTAGAGCCAGTGCCCGCTTGAGACACAATCAATCAGTGACGGAAGTGACGCATGCCGGTAAATACCATGGCGATGCCGGCTTCGTCAGCGGCTGCAATCACTTCAGCATCACGCATCGAGCCGCCCGGTTGGATCACGGCGGTCACGCCTGCCTTGGCGGCATTGTCCAGGCCATCACGGAACGGGAAGAACGCATCGGAAGCCATCACCGAACCAGCTACCTGCAAGCCAGCGTGTTCTGCCTTGATTGCAGCGATACGCGCCGAGTTCACACGGCTCATCTGGCCGGCGCCGACACCGATGGTCTGGCGGTTCTTGGCGTAGACGATGGCGTTGGATTTAACGTATTTGGCCACTTTCCAGGCGAAGATCAGGTCATTGATCTCTTGCTCGGTCGGGGCGCGCTGGGTCACCACTTTCAGGTCGGCGCTGCCGATCATGCCAATGTCACGGCTCTGTACCAGCAGGCCGCCGTTGACGCGCTTGTAGTCCCAGGCAGCGGCACGCTCGGCCGACCACTCGCCGCAGGCCAGCAGGCGCACGTTGGCTTTGGCGGCGACGATGGCGCGGGCTTCTTCGCTGACGCTTGGCGCGATGATCACTTCGACGAACTGACGCTCGACGATCGCCTTGGCGGTCTCGGCATCCAGTTCACGGTTGAAGGCGATGATGCCGCCGAAGGCCGATTCGGTGTCGGTGGCGTAGGCCAGTTCGTACGCCTGGCGAATGCCGCCTTCAGCGTCCGGGCTCACGGCCACGCCGCATGGGTTGGCGTGCTTGACGATCACGCAGGCCGGCTTGACGAAGCTCTTCACGCATTCCAGCGCGGCGTCGGTGTCAGCCACGTTGTTGTAGGACAGCTCTTTGCCTTGCAGTTGTGTTGCGGTGGCAATGCCCACTTCGGCGGGCTTGGCTTCCACGTAGAACGCCGCGCTCTGGTGCGGGTTCTCGCCGTAGCGCATTTCCTGGGCCTTGATGAACTGGCTGTTGAAGGTGCGTGGGAACTGGCTGCGACCTTCTGTGCTCAGGGTCTCGGCGGCCTGGTTCACGGTGCCCATGTAATTGGCGATCATGCCGTCGTAAGCCGCGGTGTGTTCGAACGCCTTGAGCATCAGGTCGAAACGCTGAGCGTAGGTCAGGCCACCGGCTTTCAGGCTTTCCAGCACGTTGGCGTAATCGCTGGCGTTAACCACGATGGCCACGTCTTTGTGGTTCTTGGCAGCGGAGCGAACCATGGTCGGGCCGCCGATATCGATGTTTTCGATGGCGGTCGGCAGGTCGCAGCCTGGCTTGTTGATGGTGGCTTCGAACGGGTAGAGGTTGACGGCTACCAAGTCGATCGGCTTGATGCCGTGCTCGGCCATGATGGCATCGTCAGTGCCGCGACGGCCGAGGATGCCGCCGTGGATTTTCGGGTGCAGGGTCTTGACCCGACCGTCCATCATTTCTGCAAAACCGGTGTAGTCCGCGACTTCTACTGCGGCCACGCCGTTGTCCTGCAGCAGTTTGAAGGTCCCGCCCGTGGAGAGGATTTCCACGCCCAGGGCTTCCAGCTCCCGGGCAAATTCGAGGATCCCGGTCTTGTCGGAAACACTGATCAAGGCGCGGCGGATCGGCAGGCGGGTAGTCTGGTCGGTCATCTCAATTTCCATCAAAAGCAAAGGAGTCAGCAAAAAAGGCGACCGGTTTTACGCGGGCGCCTTTCTGGTTTGATTGAATGCTTACAGCAAATCGTACTGCTTGAGCTTTTTGCGCAAGGTGCCACGGTTGAGGCCCAGCAGCTCACTGGCTTTGGTCTGGTTGCCCTTGACGTAGTTCATCACGCTTTCGAGCAAGGGTGCCTCGACTTCGGAGAGCACCAGGTTGTACACGTCCGTGACGGAAGCGCCCTCAAGGTGGGCGAAATAATTGTGCAGCGCTTTCTCGACACTCCCGCGAAGGGTCTGGCCTTCTTCGCTCGGCGTGTTGAGGTGCTGTTTCAAATTGACGTTGTCGCTCACGGGTGTTGTTCCACTCACTAAAGTCTCGGTCATCATCGTCATGCGGCCACCCCCTCTCCGTCCCCTGTCCCCAGGCTCTTGTAACGCTCGCTGAAGAACTCACGAACGTTGGCGCACTGTGCTTCCGTATCATCCAAACGATTGAAGTGGGCGCGAAACTCCCTGGCGCCCGGCAGGGTTGCGAGATACCAGCCGACATGCTTGCGAGCAATGCGTACACCCATCACGTCCCCATAGAAGGCGTGCAGGGCGGCCAGATGCTCTAGCAGAATACGTTCCACCTCGATCAGCTCCGGTGCCGGCAAGACTTCGCCGGTACGCAGAAAGTGTTCGATCTCACGGAAAATCCACGGCCGCCCCTGGGCGGCCCGGCCAATCAACAAGCCATCGGCACCGGTTGCGTGCAACACGCGCCGGGCTTTCTCGGCAGAGTCTATGTCGCCATTGGCAAACACCGGCATCGACACCGCCTGCTTGATCGCGGCAATGGTGTCGTACTCGGCTTCACCGGTATAAAGGTCGGCGCGGGTGCGGCCATGCACCGCCAGCGCTGTAATTCCTGCCTGTTCAGCGATCTTCGCCACCGTCAGGCCGTTCTTGTTGTCCCGGTCCCAACCGGTACGAATCTTCAAGGTAACCGGCACATCCACTGCGGCGACAACGGCCTGCAGGATCTCGGCTACCAACTGCTCATCTTTCAACAGCGCGGAACCGGCGGCCTTGTTGCAGACCTTTTTGGCCGGGCAGCCCATGTTGATATCGATGATCTGCGCGCCCAACTCCACATTGGCCCGGGCCGCATCCGCCAGCATCTGCGCATCACCACCGGCGATCTGTACCGAGCGGGGCTCGGGATCACCTTCGTGGATCATGCGCATGCGCGATTTGCGGGTGTTCCACAAGCTCATGTCGCTGGTGACCATTTCCGAGACTACTAGACCCGCGCCCAAACGCTTGCACAGCTGACGAAAGGGCTGGTCGGTGACGCCCGCCATCGGGGCGAGAATCAAGCCGTTCTGCAATGTGTATGGGCCGATGCGTACCGCCGACATAGGACTTCCCTGTTGTGGGGCCGGATCATTAGAGTTCGAAAAAGGGTTGGCATGATACCCGCTCTCGATGACTGGTTAAAGGCTGAATTGGATAAAATCTGAGCAGTTATTTCTTTATCGCCGTCGGTTTGGTCGGCGGCGATGCAGTCAATAATCCGCCGTCAAACCTTGGGCCCTGCACCGCCTCACTCGGGAGAGTGGAAGCTCAGGCTGTAATTCACGGCTTTATTGCCTGGGTCTAGGATGTCCAGGGAGATGTGGATCGGCGTCTGCGAGGGCATTTCGCTCACACCGGCCAACTCGCCGCTCAGGTATTCGGCAGGTTTGAAGCGACGACTGGCAATCAGGTTGCCATTCAAATCCGCGAAACGCAGCTCCAGCAACGGAAAGGGCTGGGAGAACGTCGCGCGGTTATAGAGGATCGCATCCACCACCAGCGCACCGGCAAACTCCGGATGGCTGCGCACCACCAGGTTACTGCTCTTGATGTGGGCAATATCGACCCGTGACGGCACGGTGCATCCGAGTTTCGGGCACAACTGCTGGAACCATGGACGGTAGGCATCCTGGCGGGACAGGTCATCGAATTGGTAGGCAATGTATTGGCCTGCAAGACCGGCGGCGGCAATCAAAACCAGCAATAGCCACAGCAGTCGGCGGCCCAGGCTTGAAGGACGTTTCTGCGTATAAAGATGCAGCGGGTCGTCTTCCAGGTCCTGGAGCACGTCGTCGTGAACGCTTGCCTGCGGCCGTGCCTGCTTGCGGCGAGGCTGCGCGGGTTCTTCGGCGGCGGGCTCATCCACTGCGTCGATGACCGGGGTCAAGGGCGGGTCGAGATCGTCATCCTCCGGGTGCGAGCCCAGCGGCGGTTCATCATCCAGATCGCCGGCAGGGTGCGACATCGACGGTTCGGTGCGCTGCCTGGTCGCAGAGGGGGGGGCATTCTCAGCGGCCTGGACACGTTCTTCGGGCGGTTCGCTGAACAGGCTGGCAGCCCATTTTTCTTCCTCGGCCTTGGCGGTGTCGCGGCTGGCACTGAGGGCATCTTCTTTTTGTCGGCGGTCGGCACCTGGCTGGCGGCGCTCCGCAGCCAGTGGCTGGGTGTGCTGAATCTCGCGGCGTTCCAGCTTGGCCAGTTCTTCGTCCAGATCCAGGTTATCCAGGTCCAGCTCTTCGGCAGTCCACTGCTTTTGGCTGATGGCTCTGGGCGCCTCGGCCGCCTTCTCAACGACCTCCGGTTGTTCAGGTTCCGGTGCTGGTACCTGGGCGCGTTGCTCCAGCAGTTGGCGAGCAGCGTTGAACACTTGCAGGCACGAACCGCAGCGAACCACGCCACGGGCCACGCTCAGTTGGGCGTGGCTGACGCGGAAGCGGGCTTGGCAATGCGGGCACTGGGTGACGAAACTGTCGGTCATGCGGCCATCCGATTCAGGCAAGCGCTCATTCTAGCGCCGACGACCGCTGATGCGTACCCAGCCATCGCGGTTGGCAATCGGGTCCAGTTCGAAATCCTGGGCATAAGCGGCGGCGACGTTTTCGCCTTGTTCAGCGAGGATGCCCGACAGCGCCAGGCGACCGCCTGGCTTGACCAGGCTTGACAGCTGGGGTGCCAAGGCAACCAGCGGTCCGGCGAGGATATTGGCGACCAGCACGTCAGCCTGCACCTGGGGCAATTGCTCCGGCAGGTAGAGGGGGAACTTGCCCTCAGGAATGTTATTGCGCCCGGCGTTATCGCGGGAGGCTTCCAGGGCTTGCACGTCGATGTCGGTGCCCACGGCTTCCTTGGCGCCGAGCAGCAGGGCGGCAATTGCCAGGATCCCCGAGCCGCAACCGAAGTCCAGCACATTGCAGTTGGTGAGGTCCTGGCCGTCCAGCCATTCCAGGCACAGGGCGGTGGTCGGATGGGTGCCGGTGCCGAACGCAAGGCCCGGGTCCAGCAGCAGATTGACGGCGTCCGGCTCCGGGGCGGCGTGCCAGCTCGGTACGATCCACAGGCGCTGGCCGAAACGCATTGGTTGGAAGTTATCCATCCAGCTACGTTCCCAGTCCTGGTCTTCGATCACTTCGCTGTGATGTTCCGGCAGTGGGCCGCCAGTGAGCAGTTCCATGTGGGCCAATACGCTGGCGGCATCGGTGCCGTCTTCGAACAGGGCCAGCAAATGGGTGTGGGACCACAGCGGGGTGGTGTTGAGTTCGGGTTCGAAGATCGGCTGGTCTTCGGCGTCCATGAAGGTGACCGATACAGCGCCGACTTCGAGGAAAGCGTCTTCGTAGGTTTCGGCTTGTTCTGGGCTGATGGCGAGACGGACTTGCAGCCAAGGCATGGCGG
>NZ_JBOICG010000009.1:0-7635 GCF_050739995.1 Pseudomonas sp.
GCATAGATCCTCGCCGAGGCGATGCCTAAAGCGTCGACCAGCGCAGACATGCTGGTGCCTTCATAACCCTGCTCCCAGAACAGTCGCATGGCACGCTCCAGTGCGGCTTCCCTATCAAATTCGCGCGGACGTCCGGCCATTGCTCGCTTACCTAGTGGTGTAATTCCATCACTTTAACGCATATCGAGTTGACGCTGACAAACCTGCCGACCTATTCTTTGCCGATCGACAAACAATAGGATGATTTCGATGCGTACGCTTAGAGGCCCCAGCCTGCACCTGGCACAATTCAGCCACAGCGAACCACCTTTCAATAGCCTGGATGCCGTCGCTCGGTGGGCCAAGGCCAAAGGATTCAAGGCCCTGCAAATTCCTGCCTGGGACAACCGCTTCTTCGACGTCGAACGGGCAGCCCGCAGCCAGAGCTACTGCGATGACATCAAAGGCACACTCGCCAGCCACGGCTTGCAGATCAGCGAACTGACCAGCCACATCTTCGGCCAACTGGTCGCCGTGCATCCTGCCTACGACGCCATGTGGGACGCCTCCATCCCGGCGCCTCTACGGGGCAATCCCCAGGCGCGCACGCAATGGGCGATTGAACGCATGCACATGAGCATCATTGCCTCGCAACGGCTGGGACTTGAAGACCTGGGCACGTTTTCCGGCTCACTCGCCTGGCCCTATTTATTCCCCTTCCCCCAACGCCCGGAAGGGCTGATTGATGCCGCGTTTGAGGAATTAGCCCGACGTTGGCGACCGCTTCTGGACCTGGGCGAGCAGCACGGCGTAAACATCTGCTACGAAGTCCACCCCAGCGAAGATTTGCACGACGGCACCAGCTTCGAGCGCTTCTACGAGCGCGTCGGCCAGCATACGCGCTGCCGGATACTGTTCGACCCCAGCCATTTTGTCCTGCAACAGCTGGACTACCTGAGTTACCTGGACATTTACCAGTCATTCATCCGCATGTTTCACGTCAAGGATGCCGAGTTCAACCCCACCGGCCGCCAAGGCATCTACGGCGGTTATAGCGCCTGGGCCGACCGCGCCGGACGCTTCCGCTCGCTTGGGGATGGCCAGGTAGACTTCAAAGGCATCTTCTCCAAACTGGCCCAATATGATTACCCCGGCTGGGCCACGCTGGAGTGGGAGTGCTGCCTGAAAAACCAGGAAGACGGCGCGCGCGAAGGCGTGGACTTCATCAACCGCCACATTATCGGTGTCACCGACCGCATCTTCGACGACTTCGCCGGCGCACCGGTCGAGCTACAACAGATCCAGACCATGCTCGGCCTTACTCAACCGCTTGAGGCACGCCCATGAACGCAGCGACGGCTACATCTCTGAGCACCGACGACACCTTCACCCACCATTACGTAAGAGTTGATGGCAAAAAGCTTCACTGCGTGATGGCGGGCAGTGGCGAACCGGTGTTGCTGATACCGGGCTGGCCACAAACCTGGTATGCCTTCCGGCACGTCATGTCCGCCTTGGCTGCCCAGGGTTACCAGGCCATTGCTGTCGATCCGCCAGGGCTCGGTAACTCGGACCGACCGGAACACGGTTATGACACAGGCAATATTGCCGACGTACTGCACCGAGCCTTGCAGGCGCTTGATATCACGCGTTATCACCTCGTCGGGCACGATGTAGGAATGTGGGTGGGCTACGCGCTGGCGAGTGACCAGCCACAGGCTGTGCGCACACTCACCCTGACCGAAGCCGTAATCCCCGGCCTTGCACCACCACCGCCCATATTCGTCGCACCGGAACAGAACATCTTTCTCTGGCACTTTCTGTTCAATCAAGTCCAGGACCTGCCCGAGGCGCTGATCACCGGGCGCGAAGAAACCTACTTGAACTTCATGTTTGATCGCTGGGCCTTCCACCGCGACGCCGTTGCCTCTGAGGTCTACATTCGTGCCTACTCATCCCCGGGCGGCCTGCGCGCAGGGTTTGACTACTACCGTGCGATCCCCGAAACCATCCGGCAAAACCATGGCCGGGCAACCCGCCAATTGCAGATGCCGGTACTGGCCATCGGCGCCGAGCACGCCACCAACGATGCCCCGCTGGTGACGCTAGAGGCGCGCGCGGTGGATCTACGCGGGGCGATCATCAAGGACTGCGGGCATTTTGTGATGGAAGAGGCGCCGGAAGCGTTTTGCCGGCATTTGCTCGATTTTCTGATGGAGAACCCAGCGCCGTGAACGGTTAGGGGCGCTTGAGTGAAACTCTCGCGCAAAAGGCTGTTCTAGACACCCTCGCCGCTGCTTGCGTAGCATCGGCGACTCTCCTTCGTGCGATCCATCCTAACTAGAGTTACCCATGACTATCCAGCAAACACCCGGGCACGTGCTGCCCGCGCGCAGCGCCGCCAAAATGGAAGCTGCCATGGCCGTGGGCGCTTTCGCGATCGGCACCGGCGAATTCGCCATCATGGGCTTGATGCCCGACATCGCGCAGAACCTGAACCTAAGCGAACCCCAGGTCGGCCACGCCATCAGCGCCTATGCCTTGGGTGTAATGGTCGGCGCCCCGCTGCTGGCTATCCTCGGCGCCAAGTTGCTGCGCAAGCACATGCTGCTGTTGCTGATGGGCCTGTATGCCTTGGGCAACCTCGCCACCGCCTTTACCCCGACCTTCGGCTCGCTGGTGGCCTTCCGCTTCATCAGTGGCTTGCCCCACGGCGCCTACTTCGGGATTGCAGCGGTGGTCGCCTCCAGCATGGTGCCCAACGACAAACGCGCCGGCGCCGTGGCGCGCGTGATGATGGGCCTGACCCTGGCCATGTTGCTCGGCAACCCCATCGCCACCTTCCTCGGCCAGCACCTGGGCTGGCGCTCGGCGTTTGCGCTGGTCAGCGTGATTGCCCTGTGCACCCTCTTCCTGGTCTGGCAATTCGTGCCCCATCGCCGCGACGAACAACGCAGCGACCCACGCAAGGAGATGCGCGCGTTCACCAAACCCCAGGTGTGGATGGCGCTGTCCATCGGCGCGATTGGTTTTGCCGGGATGTTTTGCGTGTTCAGCTACCTGGCACCAACCATGCTGGAAGTGACCAAAGTGTCGCCACAGTGGATTCCGTTTGGCCTGGCGGCGTTTGGTGTGGGCGGCATCATCGGTAACATCGCGGGCGGCAAGCTGTTTGATCGCATGCAGTTCCGGGCGGTGGGCTTGATACTAGTGTGGTCGATGGCGGTGCTGCTGTTCTTCCCCTTCGCGGCGTCGTCGCTGTGGGGCGTGCTGCTGAGCATGGGCTTGGTCGGCACCATGGTGGCGCTGGCGGCACCGCTGCAGATCCGCCTGATGGACATCGCCCATGAAGCACCGAGCTTGGCGGCAGCGTCCAACCATGCGGCATTCAACCTGGCGAACGCACTGGGGCCATGGTTTGGCGGGATGGCGATTACCGCCGGGTATGGCTGGACGAGTACCGGCTACATCGGCGCAGCGACAGCACTGGTCGGCCTGGGCATCTACCTCATCGCCCGCCGCATGAAAGGCGGCCACTGACATTTCTCAGGCCGCCACAACCCCAATGTGAAAGCACTAATGTGGGAGCGGGCTTGCCCGCGATAGCGGTGGGCCAGTCAATCAATAAATGACTGCCCCACTCCCCATCAATCATCATGCAACAACCCCGAACCATACTCTCCATAACTACTCCCCAGCCCACTGCCGCCAAAATTCATCTTGGCTGCCTTGCTCGGGCTATGGTCACCAAACGCCTGGCATCCCCCGGAAAAACAAGGGTCACTGCTCACGCCCGACGAACCCGACGAACAAGCGCCCAACAGCAACGTGCCAGCAATCATCACGACTTTGACGAGATTCGAGATCATGTTTTCAGTTCCCTATGGACTGGAGGCACGGAGGTCCTCTCTTGATGAGGATCGTAGACCTCAAAGGTGCCGGGAATGATGAAACTTTGCGGGGTGACAGGATGGGTTCAGGTTGCCGCCTTGGGGTAAGGCGGCGAGACGGGTTGTCAGGCATTGGCTTTGCTGGCCGCAGGGGCAGCCTGCTCCTGGGCTCAGTCGACAAGTAACGCGCTCAGGGCAATAAGTTGTTGGATGTCCAGGACGATGGTGCAGTGGGGGTCTTCGAGATCGAACGCTAGCGTAGCGGCCATTTGGTTGGCGGACTCCAGGTTTTCGAAAGCGTTAGCTAGGAGGGTGTCGATGTTGGGGTTGACGAGGAATAGATTCTCAGGCGGGTTGTCGGCGGCAGCCCCCTCTTAACCATTCCTGATAAACTGCCACCCCTCGCATTCTCCGTCTCAGATCCCAATGCCCTCAGTCATAGCTCCACCGCAAGTACTCTCCCGCCGCTTTTCCGTCGCCCCCATGATGGATTGGACCGACCGCCACTGCCGGTTCTTCCTGCGCCTGCTCTCCAAACACGCCCTGCTCTACACCGAGATGGTCACCACTGGCGCGATCCTGCATGGCGATCACGAGCGCTTCTTGCGCCACAACGAAGCCGAGCACCCTCTAGCTCTCCAATTGGGCGGCAGTGTGCCTGCCGACCTGGCCGCCTGCGCGCGCATGGCCGAGGCGGCTGGTTATGACGAAGTGAACCTGAACGTCGGCTGCCCCAGTGACCGCGTTCAAAACAACATGATCGGCGCGATCCTGATGGCTCACCCGACGTTGGTGGCGGATTGTGTGAAGGCGATGCGCGATGCGGTTTCGATTCCGGTGACGGTGAAGCATCGCATCGGGATCAATGGGCGCGATAGTTATGCCGAGTTGTGTGATTTCGTCGGCACCGTGAAGGATGCGGGGTGTACCAGTTTTACAGTGCATGCGCGGATTGCGATTCTGGAGGGGTTGTCGCCCAAGGAGAACCGCGATATTCCGCCGTTGCGCTATGACGTGGCGGCGCAGTTGAAGCGGGACTTTCCTGAGTTGGAGATTGTGCTCAACGGTGGGATCAAGACGCTGGAGCAGTGCCATGAGCATTTGCAGACGTTTGATGGGGTGATGTTGGGGCGAGAGGCTTATCACAACCCGTATTTGCTGGCGGAGGTTGATCAGCAGTTGTTTGGCAGTACCCGACCCGTGATCAGTCGGGCGGAGGCGCTGGCGCAGTTGCGGCCTTATATTGCTGAGCATTTAGCCAGTGGCGGGACGATGCATCATATTACGCGGCATGTGTTGGGGCTGGGGACGGGGTTCCCTGGTGCGCGCAAGTTTCGGCAGCTGTTGTCGGTGGATATTCATAAGGCTGCTGACCCGTTGGCGTTGTTGGATCAGGCTGCGGGGCTGTTGGAAGGGCGGTGAGTGTCAATTGGCGGGTTGGGTGACGGGTCTATCGCTATCGGGAGCAAGCCCCCTCCTACATTTTTATCAAGTGCAAGGGCACGGCATTGGCTGCCGGCCCTTGCTGCGGTTTTACAATTTTTCCGGCACTGTTCCATTGGGTACAGTTACCCATGCGTCTGTCTTGCGGTCATATCGCTTCCAAACACTCTCCGTTCTAAGTTTTCGGTAAAGCGTGTCGAATGTGGTGCCACCAAGAATTTGAACTTGAACTTCGCCACCGGCAGTCTTGCAGTTAACCAGCCCTAGAATGGGTGAATTCGGGTTCACCTGAAGTGCATACACCGCCTCTCCAAAGGTTCCAGTGGTAGCGTAGTCCAGTGCAAAACTTACAAATTGGCTTTGCGGAGTGTCGCTGGACTGTAACGCGAGTAGTCGCATTGTCGTGTAAGTGGCAGTGGAGAAACCCGCCTGGTGCAGGTCGGGCCCATCGATGGCCCAGTACTTTTCGGGCGTGCCACCTTTTTTAATGTATTTGTCCAGGTCGTTCTGGGCCTTGGCATAGATCACGCCCGCCTTCAGCTTCTGGACATGCCAATTGTTGGTGTCTGCGTTTTCATACGCGCGATACACCCAAGTGGCAGGCGCCGTCACTCTGGAATCGGTGATCTTCCCTCCGTAGGTTGAGGTCAGTTCATTTTCCTTCTCGAGGGTGCGACTTCCTATCGGTTTGCCAGCTTTGGCGGTGGCAATGATCTGCTGCATTTCCTGGTTATCGTAGCAACCGGCGGTGAGGGCCTGCTGCACTGTTACATCGGCAAATACCGCCGTTGAACATATAAAACCCATGGCAGCGACTAGCGTTGATATATTCCGTTTCATCATATCTCTCCTTTGCTTTTTCACTAGCGGACAAGCAGATTATTAATGGGAAGGCACACACGCACTTCGCCGCGAACCGTTAAGTCCTCAGAGTTTTTATCGGCATATTTAGCGTCTGCGAATCAGGTATAGCACAGACAGAAACAGCAACAAGCAAACTTAAATAAAATAAAGTTTTCACAACTTCAAAATAGGGAAGTTGATATATAAAGACGGCGATTCGGGGTACGTCCACCCAGAATGAACCTACCCCCGATTTTGCCCTCCTATTTAGCAGCACAGCCGGTCATTCAAACGGCTGTTTTCAGGTTATTGCCCTCGCAAACGCTCGAACGCGTTTGCGCCCTTGAGCGCCTGCCGGTGCTCGGGTAATGTCATCAGACCCACAGGACAGAGCACGCCCATGACTTCCAAGCTGGAACAACTCAAGCAATTCACCACTGTCGTTGCCGATACCGGCGATTTTTCGGCACTCGCCAAGCTCAAGCCACAAGACGCCACCACCAACCCTTCCCTGCTGCTCAAGGCTGCGTCGATTCCGGCTTATGCCAATCTGCTGGATGAGGCCGTGAAGGACTGCAACGGCGATGTAGGCCTGGCCAGCGACCGTTTTGCGGTAGCGGTGGGTCAAGAGATTCTTAAAGTGGTGCCAGGCCGAATTTCCACTGAAGTGGATGCCCGCCTATCGTTCGACGAAGCCGCCATTCTCAAGCGTGCGCACCGTCTGATCGACCTGTACGACAAGGCCGGCGTTGGCCGTGACCGCGTGCTGATCAAGATCGCTTCCACCTGGGAAGGCATCCGTGCGGCGGAGAAGCTGGAAAAAGAAGGCATCCAGACCAACCTGACCCTGCTGTTCTCTTTCGCCCAGGCTGTGGCTTGCGCAGAGGCTGGCGTATTCCTGATTTCGCCGTTCGTGGGCCGTATCTACGACTGGTACAAGAAGGCCAACGGCAACGACTACACCGGCGCTGATGATCCGGGCGTGCAGTCGGTGACGCGCATCTACAACTACTACAAGGCCAATGGCTACAAGACCGTAGTGATGGGTGCGAGCTTCCGTAACCTGAGCCAGATTGAAGAGCTGGCTGGGTGTGATCGCCTGACCATCAGCCCGGACCTGCTGGAGAAGCTGGCGGCGGATGAAGGCAAGCTGGAGCGCAAGTTGGCGCCAGGTCATGCCGGTGAGGCGCGTATTCATATGGACGAAAAGGCGTTCCGCTGGGCGTCCAACGAGGATGCGATGGCAACTGAGAAGCTGGCAGAAGGGATTCGTCAGTTTGCTCGGGACCAGGAGAAGCTGGAGGCGTTGTTGACTGCCAAGCTGTAAAAGCGGCGGCGGCAAAAAGGGCGGTACCCTTCGCGGGTACCGCCCTTTTTTTGTGCACCCAATCCCAAGCCAACTACGGTCAACTGTGGGAGGGGGCTTGCCCCCGATCGCGGCGGGTCAGCTATACATATGCTGACTGACACACTGTCATCG
>NZ_JBOICG010000010.1:0-4553 GCF_050739995.1 Pseudomonas sp.
GGATGGTGTTGAAGCGCGCAATGGCGTCGAACAGCTCGGCGATGTAGTCGTGCGGTTCGATCTGTGTGGTGTACGGGTTGAAGCCCAGGCCCAGTTCGTCTTCGATGAACGCGCGGGCGTTGGCTTCCCAGTCGATCTCAGGGTAGGCCGACAGGTGAGCATTGTAGTTGCCTACGGCGCCGTTGATCTTGCCCAGCAGCGGTACGGCCGCGACTTGAGCGATCTGACGCTCCAGGCGGTACACCACGTTGGCCAGTTCTTTGCCCAGGGTGGTCGGCGACGCCGGCTGGCCATGGGTGCGCGACAGCATTGGCACGTCGGCGAAGCGGATGGCCAGTTCGCGGATGGCGTTGGCGGTCTGGCGCATCAGCGGCAGCATCACGTCATCACGGCCTTCGCGCAGCATCAGGGCGTGGGACAGGTTGTTGATGTCCTCGCTGGTGCAGGCAAAGTGGATGAACTCGCTGACTTGGGCCAATTCCGGCAACTTGGCTGCTTGCTCTTTGAGCAGGTATTCGATGGCTTTTACGTCGTGGTTGGTGGTGCGCTCGATCTCTTTCACACGCTCGGCGTGCTCCAGGGAGAAGTTTTCCGCCAGGGTGTTGAGCACAGCGTTGGCTTCGGCGGAGAACGCCGGCACTTCGCTGATGGCGGGATGAGCGGCCAGGCGCTGGAGCCAGCGCACTTCAACCAGAACACGAGCACGGATCAGGCCGTATTCGCTGAAAATAGGGCGCAGGGCCTGGGTTTTGCCGGCGTAGCGGCCGTCAACAGGGGAAACCGCAGTGAGCGAAGAGAGCTGCATGGGGTGTTCTCGGACAGTCGGGCAACGAAATGGGGCGCGTATCATACATGAAAAAATCCGCCGGTCCGTCGCCAACTGACCGGCGTATTACGCGTAACGGCTTGAAAATGTCCCGTCGCTGCGACTTATTCGTTGCGCATCAACGGGTAAAGCTCTTTGAGCAATTTGCGTCGGCTGATTACCAACTGCCAACGATGGCCGCCCAACTGGCGCCACAACCGCGCCGAACGAATACCGGCCAGGAGCAGGGCGCGGATTTTCGAGGCGTTGTTCGGTTGTTGCAGGTTGCGCATGTCACCGTGCACCTGAATGCGTTGGCGCAAGGTGCTCAAGGTGTCCTGGTACAAGGCGCCGCAGGCCGCGATCACGTTCTCGTGGGCCGGGCCGAAGTGTTCCACCTGGGACTGGATTTGCGGCAAGCGTTTGCCGATGGTCTCCAGCATGTCCTCGCGCTTGGCCAATTGGCGTTCAAGGCCCAGCATTGACAGCGCGTAGCGCAGCGGCTCGCGTTGCAAGGTACTTGGATCGCGTTCCAGGGCGCCGATCAGCGCGCGATAGCCTTCTCGCAAGGCCAGATCATCGCCACCATAGACTTCCAGGGTGTCCTTGGGGTCGCGTATCAGCAGGCTGCCGAGCATGCAAGTCAGGCCTGCCTCGGTGACCTGGCCGGTCTTGGCGATCTTGTCCACCAGTACGGCCGCGAGGAAAACCCCACCCAGTGCCGTCAATTGCTCCTGGGTCGGGCTCATGCCGGGTTGCTCCAAGCTTCGGCGACTTCAATCACGCCGCCGCCCAGGCAGATTTCACCATCGTAGAACACCACGGATTGGCCAGGCGTGACCGCGCGCTGCGGGTCATCGAAGGTGGCGCGATAACCGTTGGCGGTCTTTTCCAGGGTGCAGGGTTGGTCGCTCTGACGATAGCGCACCTTGGCAGTCAGGCGGCGCGGGGTGCTGAGGTCGATCGGGTTGACCCAATAGATTTCCGAGGCCAGCAGGGCGCCTGAGAACAACAACGGATGTTCATTGCCCTGACCAACGATCAGCTCGTTGTGCTCAAGGTCCTTGACCAGCACGTACCACGGTTCTTCGCCAGCGTCTTTCAGGCCGCCAATGCCCAGGCCCTGACGCTGACCAATGGTGTGGTACATCAGGCCGTGGTGGCGGCCGATCACTTCACCTTCGGTGGTTTTGATCTCGCCCGGTTGTGCCGGCAGGTATTGCTTGAGGAAGTCGCTGAAGCGGCGCTCACCAATAAAGCAGATCCCGGTGGAATCCTTCTTCTTGGCGGTGGCCAGGCCGTGCTTCTCAGCAATCTTGCGCACTTCCGGTTTTTCCAGCTCGCCCACGGGGAACAGGGTCTTGGCAATCTGTTCGCCGCCGACTGCGTGCAGGAAGTAGCTCTGGTCCTTGTTCGGGTCCAGGCCCTTGAGCAGTTCGGTGCGGCCGTCGATATCGCGGCGGCGCACGTAGTGGCCGGTGGCAATCAGGTCGGCGCCGAGCATCATGGCGTAATCGAGGAACGCCTTGAACTTGATTTCACGGTTGCACAGGATGTCCGGGTTCGGCGTGCGGCCGGCCTTGTATTCGGCCAGGAAGTGCTCGAACACGTTATCCCAGTACTCGGCGGCGAAGTTGGCGGTGTGCAGCTTGATACCGATCTTGTCGCACACGGCCTGGGCGTCCGCCAGGTCGTCCATGGCGGTGCAGTATTCCGTTCCATCGTCTTCTTCCCAGTTCTTCATGAACAGGCCTTCCACCTCATAACCCTGCTCCATGAGCAGAACGGCGGAAACGGAAGAGTCCACGCCGCCGGACATGCCGACGATGACGCGCTTCTTTTGTGTGTCAGAAGGGGCTGGATCACGCATAGGGTTTCAACGGGTGTCTTGAAAAAGGACGCGATTCTATCAGGCTCAGGCCTTCAAGGCTAAAGAGAAGGGCGGATCAATTCGAGACTGTGGCGCTGGCCGGCCAGATAATCATCGATGCAGCGGATGATCAGCTCGCTGCGCCAGTCGTCGCGCAGGGCTATCAGTTCGTCCCGGGTCAGCCAGCGGGCGCGCACGATGCCTTCGTCGAGTTGATAGTCGGGGTGGTGTTTGAGCGCCTTGGCGATGAAGCAGACACGTTGATAGGTCACGCCGTTGCTCGGAGCGGTGTACAGGTAAATCCCGACAATACCGGTGGCTTCAACGTCCCAGCCGGTTTCTTCGAGGGTTTCGCGCACGGCGGCTTCGGTCAGGGTTTCATGCGGGTCGAGATGGCCGGCGGGCTGGTTGAGTACGGCGCGGCCGCCCTTGAGTTCTTCGACCATCAGGAAGCGGCCGTCGTCTTCGACGATGGTGGCGACGGTGATGTGGGGTTGCCAGGTCATGGGGAAACCTCGATTTAGCAATATGGCGCGGTCAGTGTGGGAGCGGGCTTGCTCGCGAATGCGGTGGATCAGTGAATGCATCTTTGATTGGCTCACTGCATTCGCGAGCAAGCCCGCTCCCACATTTTGATTCGGGTTATTCAGTAAAGCTGCTGTGTCTGCAAACAAAAACCCCAGCACTAGGCCGGGGCTTCTTTGCATCCTTACAACCTTACTTCAACTTGGCAATGGCCGCGTTGAGGGTGTTGCTTGGGCGCATGGCTTTGCTGGTCAGTTCCGGGTTCGGCGCGTAGTAGCCGCCGATGTCCACTGGCTTGCCCTGTACAGCGTTCAGCTCGGCAACGATGGTTGCCTCGTTTTCACTCAGGGTCTTGGCCAGTTCGCCGAACTGCGCTTGCAGGGCAGCGTCTTCGGTCTGGGCTGCCAGGGCTTGTGCCCAGTACAGCGCCAGGTAGAAGTGGCTGCCGCGGTTGTCGATGTTGCCGACTTTGCGCGATGGCGACTTGTTGTTGTCGAGGAACTGCCCGGTAGCCTGGTCCAGGGTCTTGGACAGTACCAGGGCTTTCGGGTTGTTGTAGGTCACGCCCAGGTGCTCAAGGGACGCGGCCAGGGCCAGGAACTCGCCCAGGGAATCCCAGCGCAGGAAGTTTTCTTCCAGCAGTTGCTGCACGTGCTTCGGCGCCGAACCGCCAGCGCCGGTTTCGAACAGGCCGCCGCCGTTCATCAGCGGCACGATCGACAGCATCTTGGCGCTGGTGCCCAGCTCCATGATCGGGAACAGGTCGGTCAGGTAGTCGCGCAGTACGTTACCGGTCACCGAGATGGTGTCCTGGCCCGCACGGATGCGCTGCAGGGAAACCTTCATGGCCTCGACAGGCGGCAGGACGCGGATGTCCAGGCCAGCGGTGTCGTGGTCTTTCAGGTACTTCTGGACCTTCTCGATCAGCACGCCGTCGTGGGCACGCTGCGGGTCGAGCCAGAACAGCGCCGGCGTGTTGCTGGCGCGAGCGCGGTTGACGGCCAGCTTGACCCAGTCCTGGATCGGCGCGTCTTTGGTCTGGCACATGCGGAAGATGTCGCCGGCTTCGACTTCCTGCGACAGCAGCAGGTTGCCCTTGCCGTCAACCACGCGGATTACGCCGTCGGCCTTGGCCTGGAAGGTCTTGTCGTGGGAGCCGTACTCTTCGGCTTTCTGCGCCATCAGGCCAACGTTCGGTACGCTGCCCATGGTGGTCGGATCGAAGGCGCCGTGTTGCTTGCAGTCTTCGATAACGGCCTGGTAGATGGTCGCGTAGCAGCGATCCGGGATCACTGCCTTGGTGTCCTGCAGCTGGCCTTCGGTGTTCCACATCTTGCCCGAGTCACGGATCAT
>NZ_JBOICG010000011.1:0-7015 GCF_050739995.1 Pseudomonas sp.
GGCGTGGCTATACCGCCGCGTCCGACAGCTATTGGCGCAACTACCATCAACTGATTGCCCGAATCGTCATCGGCACCGGCTTGCTGCTGTTGATCTCATTGGCCTGGAACGCCTACATGCGCCGCCAGATCAAGCAACGGAAAATGGCCGAGCGCGCGCTCAACGATCAGTTCGAATTCATGCGCGCCCTGGTCAATGAAACACCGCATCCAATCTACGTACGTGATCGCAACGGCCTTTTGCAGACCTGCAACGACAGCTACCTCCAGGCATTCGACGTCAAACGCGAAGACGTCATCGGCAAAAGCGTGATCCAGATGAGCATGGCCCTTGAGTCGGAGGCGGCGCAGTATCACGCTGACTACCAGCGGGTAGTGGCCGAAGGTAACCCGCTGATCCTGGATCGCACCCTGCACATCCACGACAGGAAACTGACCATCTACCACTGGATCCTGCCTTATCGCGACTCCACCGGTGAAGTCCAAGGCATCATCGGTGGCTGGATCGACATCAGTGAAAGACGTCAATTGTTTGATGAACTGCGTGCGGCCAAGGAGCGTGCCGACGAGGCCAATCGCGCCAAAAGCACGTTCCTGGCCACCATGAGCCATGAGATCCGCACGCCGATGAACGCTGTGATTGGCATGCTCGAACTGACACTCAAGCGCGCAGACCAAGGGCATCTCGATCGGCCGGCCATCGAGGTGGCGTACAACTCGGCCAAGGACCTGCTGGAACTGATCGGCGACATATTGGACATCGCACGCATTGAATCCGGTCGCCTTAGCCTCGCCCCGGAACGCGTCAACCTGCGAGAAGTGATTGAGTCCGTCGTGCGCGTCTTCGACGGGCTTGCACGCCAGAAAACCCTCAGCCTGTTGTTAGAGTTCAAACCCGATCTGGACGACATCGAAGTCCAGATAGACCCGCTGCGTTTCAAGCAAGTGCTGTCCAACCTGGTGAGCAATGCGATCAAATTCACCGAACGCGGGCAGGTGAAGATCAAAGTGGAGGTGCTGCCGACGCTGGTACCCGAGCAGATCGAGCTCAAACTAGTGGTCGAAGACACCGGTATCGGCATCAGTAGGGACGACCAATCACGCCTGTTCGAACCGTTCGCCCAAGCGGACAACTCGGGGCACCTGGCCAGGAGCGGTGCGGGGTTGGGATTGGTGATCTGCCGCAGCCTCTGCACAATGATGAGTGGCCAGTTAAGCCTGAGCAGCGTGCCCATGGTCGGCACCCAGGTGCATGTCAGCCTGAAGATGCCTCGCCTGCATAAGCAGAACCAGGTCGGCGAACTTACGCCGACGACGGCCACCTCCACTCCGGTGCTCAATGTGCTGGTAGTGGATGACCACCCGGCAAACCGCCTGCTGATGTGCCAGCAACTGGGCTATCTGGGTCACCAGTTCACCGCCGCCGAGCACGGCGCAGCCGGCTTTCAAGCGTGGCGCCAGGAGCGTTTCGACCTGGTGATTGCCGACTGCAACATGCCCATCATGAATGGCTACGAGTTGAGTCGTTCGATCCGTGAGTACGAACAACGCGAACAACTGCCGCCCTGTGTAGTGCTGGGCTTTACCGCCAATGCGCAGCCGGAGGAAAGGCAACGATGTGTGCAGGCAGGCATGAATGACTGCCTGTTCAAGCCCATCAGCCTCACAGTGTTGGAACGGCAACTGGCACAAATCCCCCCTCAACCAGCAAGTCCGCGCCTGGACTTGGGATGCCTGGAAGCCCTGACCGGCGGAGACCCACTATTAAGTCGACGCTTGATGGAAGAACTGCTGAACAGCAGCCGGCACGACCGCCACGAGCTCATGGAACTGCTGACTCGGCAAACCCCGCCCGAGGACATCATTGAACAAGCCCACAAAATCAAAGGCGCCGCTCGCATCGTTCAAGCCCATGCATTGGCGGGGCAATGCGAAGCGCTGGAGCAGACCTGCGCCCGGAGCGAAAATCGGCCAATGATCGAAGCCGGTATCAAAGCGCTGGAAAAACTGATGCTGGAACTGGAAAGGACGTTGCAGGCGCAACTTCATGAACTGGACCGCCAATGAGAGGCAGGGGTTCGCCCCCGCCTCGCTTTTTCAGCAGTCGGTCAAACGCAGGAAAATCGCCGCCAGTTGTTCGATCCCAACTTGATCTTGATGTGTAAAACGGGCCAACGATGGGCTGTCGAGGTCGAGGACACCAATCAACTTATTGTCCTTGACCAATGGCACCACCAATTCGCTATTGGAAGCGCTATCACACGCAATGTGCCCAGGAAATGCATGCACATCTTCTACCCGCTGGGTTTGCCGTGAAGCCGCCGCCGCACCACACACGCCACGACTAAACGGAATCCGCACACAGGCGATCTGCCCCTGGAAGGGCCCCAGCACCAGCTCTTCATTGCGATTGAGGTAGAAGCCTGCCCAGTTCAGATCCTCCAACTGGTTGAAGAGGAACGCGGAAAACTGCGCACTGTTGGCGATGAAATCACGCTCATCCGCCAACAGCGACTCCAGTTGCGCGCAGAGCATGGCATAGCCATCAAGGCCAGTACCTGCCTGTTGTAAATCGATCATGGTTGACGTTCCAGCAATTTAAGACCCACCCAATAACGGGCGAATTGATAGGCACACCGGCCATTGCGGTTGCCGCGCCCGGTAGCCCAACGCACGGCGAGAATATCGAGAGCTTCATCGCGTTGCCACTGCAAACCGGCTTTGCTGGCAAGCTCGCCGATCCAGTGCTCCACCACATCCAGAAAGTGCTCCTGGGTAAATGGGTAGAACGACAGCCACAAGCCGAAACGGTCCGACAAGGCAATCTTGTCCTCAACGGCTTCGCTCGGGTGCAGCTCACCATCCACGCGTTTCCAGTTGTCGTTATCGCTCTGGTTTTCCGGCACGAGGTGACGGCGGTTGGACGTGGCATACAGCAACACGTTTTCCGGCGCCTGCTCCAGCGAACCGTCCAATACGCTTTTGAGCACACGGTAATCACCTTCACCTGCCTCGAACGACAGGTCATCGCAGAACAGGATGAAGCGTTGCGGCAGCTTGAGCAGTTGCTCGACCACACGCGGCAGGTCCGCCAAGTGATCACGCTCGATTTCGATCAAGCGCAAACCCGCCTTGGCGTGCTGAGCCAGCAGCGCGCGCACCATGGACGATTTGCCGGTGCCTCGCGAGCCCCAAAGCAATGCGTGATTGGCAGGCAGACCATCGATAAATTGTTGGGTATTGCGGGCCAGTTGCTCACGCTGCTTGTCGACGCCGATCAAGTCGGATAAGCGCATGTCCAGGCTCACATCCAGCGGTAACAGGAAGCCAGTGCGACCTTCGCGCTGCCAGCGGGCAGCCAGGCAATGGTTCCAATCGATAGCTTGGCGTGGCGCTGGCAACAAGGGCTCCAGGCGCGCAAGCACTGCGTCGGCCCGCTCAAGAAAGGCATTCAATCGAGAGTCCACAATTATTCCTCTGGCAAGTTCTTGCAAAAGATGGCGTATTGGCAACCCTGCGGCAGACCGCACGAGGCTGCGTAAAAAAACGATTCATGCCGGGTAAGCCAGAGCCTGTGGATGTTCAGCTATGCTTGCCGAGCGAAGGGAAACGTGAAGTGGTTCAACACTCGATGGATATCAAGTTCACCCACCGCTTGTCTTATAAACAAGCCAGATTGACTGTGCTGGTCGGTTTCGTCTTGGGAACCCTGCTCAGCCTGATCCAAATCGGTATCGATTATGCCAGCGAAGACGCATCCATCAACCGTGAAATACGCTCGCTGATCGAAATCAGCCATAACCCCGCATCACGTATCGCCTACAACATCGATGCCGAACTCGCCCAGGAGCTGACCCTGGGCCTGCTGCACTCCCCTGCCATCACCCACGCGCAGTTGATCGACAACAACGGTGTGGTCCTGGCTGACGTCGATCGCCCACGCAAGGAAAGCAGTTATCGGCCCATCAGCGACTTTCTGTTTGGCGCCAATCGTCAGTTTGAAGACCGGTTGTTCCTGAGCCACATGCCCAATGACTCACTCGGGGTATTGCGACTGGACGTGGACACCTACGCCTTTGGTAGCCGTTTCCTGCACCGTGCCGAGATAACCCTTCTCAACGGATTTGCCCGCAGCCTACTGCTGACCGGAATATTGCTGGCATTGTTCTACGTGATGCTGACCCAGCCCCTCGTGCGCATTATCCGCGCACTGAGTACCAGCAAGCAGGCCCACCTGGACTGCCCGCCGGGGCACGAAAACGATGAAATCGGCGTATTGGTGAACGTTGCCAACCAACAATTCGAAAACATGGAAACCGAAATCCATCAGCGCCGTCATGCCGAAGATCGCCTCACTGAATACCTCGGGCAACTGGAGGATATCGTCTCCGCGCGAACCTTGGAGCTCAAAGCCAGCAACCAGCGCCTGAGCCAATCCAACGATGAGCTGGAAGCTGCAAAGATGACCGCCTTGGGCATGGCTCAGGCACGGGCGGCGTTCCTGGCCAATATGAGCCACGAAATCCGCACGCCACTGAACGGCCTGCTGGGGATGATCGCACTGTCACTGGACAGCCCGCTGAATGCCGAACAGCGCCAGCAACTGTCCATCGCCCATGATTCAGGCAAAGTGCTGGTGGAATTGCTCAACGATATCCTGGACCTGTCCAAGTTCGACGCAGGCCAATTGGAGCTGGAGCGCATCCCGTTCGACCTCGGCGCACTGGTGGAAGACACCGCTAACCTGCTGTCGCAGAACGCCGCGCCGAGTGTCGAGCTGACATGCCTGATCGACCCGCAGTTTCCTGCCCAAGTCATTGGCGACCCAACCCGCGTACGCCAGATCGTCAGCAATTTGCTCTCTAACGCGTTGAAGTTCACTCGCTTCGGCCGCGTCGATGTGCGCCTGCGCGCTCAAGGTGACCGGGTAAACATTGAGGTGTGCGACACCGGCATCGGCATAGCCCAGGAAGCTCAGGTGAAGATCTTCCAACCGTTCACCCAGGCGGGCGCCGGCATCACCCGACAATTCGGCGGGACAGGGCTGGGTCTGGCGCTGACCCACAACCTGTGCGAGGCCATGAAGGGCCGCTTGAGTATCAGCTCGGAGGTTGGGTTTGGCAGCCAGTTCTGTGCAGATCTTCCGTTGCCCACTCATTTGCCGGCTCCCCGGTATGCCCCACTCGCGGGCGAAGTCATTGTCATCACTAGTGCGGGCAGCGGCCTGACGGAACTGCTCACCACTCTGCTGCCCCACTGGGGGCTGACACCGCGCTGCTATTCCCAGGACGATGACTTGAGCGGGCAAAACCCGGACCTGCTGATCACGGATTGCCCTGAGTGCCTGTTCCGTCTACGCCCG
Source organism: Pseudomonas sp. (assembly GCF_050739995.1). Taxonomy (GTDB): domain Bacteria; phylum Pseudomonadota; class Gammaproteobacteria; order Pseudomonadales; family Pseudomonadaceae; genus Aquipseudomonas. The sequence continues at coordinate 5,362 of NZ_JBOICG010000011.1, forward strand.
ACGATCAGCGCGCCGATCCTGCTGGTGACCGCCTATGGCAACTTCATGCCCAATGAAGAAGTAGCAGCATTGGTGCCGTTGCAGCAACAGGCACGGCCATTGAGCCGCAACGCCTTGTACCAGATCCTGCAACGGAACCTGCGCAGCGAGGCACCCTTGATCCTTGATCCGATCCAGATGGAAGCTGCCCCCCTGGCCCACCGGGCGCGCATCCTGCTGGTGGAGGACAACCCGGTCAATCAACTGGTGGCCAAGGGTATGCTCAGCAAACTGGGGTGTGAGGTCATTGTCGCCGCCCATGGTGGCGAGGCGCTCAAGCGCCTCGAAGACCAACGCTTCGACATGGTGTTGATGGATTGCAACATGCCGGTGATGGACGGCTACGAGGCGAGTCGGCAAATTCGTCGCAGCGGGCGTTGGCCGGACTTGCCCATCGTCGCGTTGACCGCCAATGCCTTGTCCGAAGAACGCGAGCGTTGCCGCGCGGCGGGGATGAATGATTACTTGGCCAAGCCGTTTCGCCGTGAGGAACTCAACGCGTTGCTGGACCTCTGGGTGCCTAAGACGACAAGCCTTTGATCTGCGCCAGCAACTGGTCCAGGCCATCACGCAGGGCCTCGGCCTGATTCAGATCGATGCCACTGTCGCACAGCAACCGGATCTTCAAGCGCTGGGTTTGGCCGCGTAATTGCACGCCGGCCTCGCTCAGGCTCAGGTGCACTTCCCGTTCATCCTTCACGCTGCGTTGACGCTTCACCCACTCGAGCTGCTCAAGCCGCTTGAGCAATGGCGTCAACGTGCCCGAATCCAACATCAACCGCTCACCCAAGGCCTTGACCGTGGGCTGCGCAGGCGCAGTGTCGTGCCACTCCCACAACACCAGCATCACCACGTATTGCGGATAGGTCAGACCCAGTTGATCCAGCATCGGTTTGTAAGCGCGGGTGACCGCTCGTGAAGCGGCATAGAGCTTGAAGCACAGCTGGTTGTCCAAGGCCAGAGAGACGGCAGGCAAATCGGTCATTTGAGCAGCGCTTCGATCTCTTGAGTCAGATCCTCAGGCTTGGTGGTCGGGGCAAACCGCTTGACCCTCTGACCGTCGCGGCTGACAAGGAACTTGGTGAAATTCCACTTGATGCCCTGAGAACCCAACAGACCAGGCGCCTGTTTTTTCAATTGGATAAACAAAGGGTGAGCATCACTGCCATTGACGTCGATCTTCTTGAACAGCGGGAAACTGACGCCGAAGTTCAGCTCGCAAAACTCGGAGATGGCCCCTTCGTTGCCCGGCTCCTGCTTGCCGAACTGGTTGCAGGGAAAGCCCAGCACCACCAGCCCCTGATCCTTGTACTGCTGCCAGAGATGCTCCAGCCCTTTGTATTGCGGCGTAAAACCACATTTGCTGGCGGTGTTGACCACCAAAATGGCCTTGCCGGCGAAATCGGCCAAGGTCTTTTGCTCACCCTTGATGGTGGTGCAAGGGATACTCAGCAGGTTGTCGCTCATGGCAGTGCCTCAGATAAGGGGAAGAAGCAGAAAGATAGTAGGCAATTCAATTGTGTGCAATTTAATCACCTGGATTGATGCTGCGTTAACAGCCTTGACTCAAGCCAACTGTGGGAGCTGGCTTGCCCGCGATGGCGGGGTGTCAGTC
>NZ_JBOICG010000012.1:0-2088 GCF_050739995.1 Pseudomonas sp.
CTATCGCCTGGCGCACATGGCCACGGCGGCGTTCGTGGCTACGGCGTTCTTCGTCGGCTCCTCGGCGGCCTGGCACTTGCTGCGTGGCAAGGACAACCCGGCGATCCGCACCATGTTGTCGATGGCCATGTGGATGGCACTGATCGTCGCGCCTATCCAGGCGGTCATCGGCGACTTCCATGGCCTCAATACCTTGAAGCATCAGCCGGCAAAAATCGCCGCGATTGAAGGCCACTGGGAAAACATCGGCAATGAACCGACGCCGCTGATCCTGTTCGGCTGGCCGGACATGAAAGCCGAAAAAACCAAGTATGCCGTTGAGATTCCGTACCTGGGCAGCCTGATCCTTACCCACTCCCTGGACAAACAGGTGCCGGCGCTCAAGGAGTTCCCGCCTGAGGACCGCCCCAACTCGACCATTGTGTTCTGGTCGTTCCGGGTCATGGTCGGCCTGGGCTTCCTGATGATCTTCACCGGTCTGTTCAGCCTCTGGCTGCGCCGTGGCGACAAGATGTACACGTCCAAGCCGTTCCTGTACCTGGCGTTGTGGATGGGGCCATCCGGTCTGATCGCGATTCTCGCTGGCTGGTTCACCACTGAAATCGGCCGTCAGCCGTGGGTGGTCTATGGCTTGATGCGCACGGCGGATGCGTCCTCCGGGCATAGCCTGGCGCAGATGACGATTACTCTGGTGTTGTTCGTGGTGGTGTATTTCGCCCTGTTCGGCGCGGGCCTGGGTTACATGATGCGTCTGGTGCGCAAAGGGCCGCAGATTCATGACGGCAGCGAGCCAACCCATGGTGGCCCTGGCCAGAAACGCACACCGGCACGTCCGTTGTCCGCCGCTGATGATGGCAGTGATGACGACCACACCCACATCCAGCACAAGGGGAATTGAGATGGGTATTGATCTTCCGCTGATCTGGGCCGTGATCATCATCTTCGGCATCATGATGTATGTGGTGATGGACGGCTTCGACTTGGGTATCGGCATCCTCTTTCCGTTTATCCCGGGCAAAGTCGACCGTGACGTCATGATGAACACCGTCGCCCCGGTATGGGACGGCAACGAAACCTGGTTGGTACTGGGCGGCGCAGCGTTGTTCGGCGCCTTTCCGCTGGCTTATTCGGTGGTGCTGTCGGCGCTGTACCTGCCACTGATCTTGATGCTGATCGGGTTGATCTTCCGTGGCGTGGCCTTCGAGTTCCGCTTCAAGGCCAAGGACCACAAGCGTCATTTGTGGGACAAGGCGTTCATCGGCGGCTCAATCGCGGCGACGTTCTTCCAGGGCGTGGCGTTGGGGGCGTTTATTGACGGCATTCCGGTGGTGAACCGCCAGTTCGCCGGCGGCTCGCTGGACTGGCTGACGCCGTTCACGATGTTCTGCGGCGTGGCCCTGGTGGTGGCGTATGCCTTGCTGGGTTGCACCTGGCTGATCATGAAGACCGAAGGCAAGTTGCAGGAGCAGATGCACAACCTGGCGCGGCCGTTGGCCTTCGTGGTGTTGGCAGTGATCGGTATCGTCAGCCTGTGGACACCGTTGGCCCACCCGGAAATCGCTTCGCGCTGGTTCACCCTGCCGAACCTGTTCTGGTTCCTGCCGGTGCCGATCCTGGTGTTGGTGACCATGTACGGGCTGATCCGTGCGGTGGCGCGTAACGCGCACTACACACCGTTCCTGCTGACGCTGGTGCTGATCTTCCTCGGCTACAGCGGCCTGGGGATCAGCCTGTGGCCGAACATCATTCCGCCGTCCGTGTCGATCTGGGACGCCGCCGCGCCGCCGCAGAGCCAGGGCTTCATGCTGGTGGGCACGCTGTTCATCATTCCGTTCATCCTGGGCTACACCTTCTGGAGCTACTACGTGTTCCGCGGCAAGGTCACCCACGAAGACGGCTATCACTAGGAGGGTCGTTTTATGTCCGGCAAACCGACGTTGCACGAGATTGAACAGGCCGAGAAACAGCCATTGTGGCGGCGCCTGGGGTGGTTGGCGATGATTTGGACTGGCAGCGTGCTGGCCCTGTTCGTCGTGGCCAGCTTGATGCGCATGTTCATGAATGCGGCCGGCTTGACCACCCACTGAC
>NZ_JBOICG010000013.1:0-15482 GCF_050739995.1 Pseudomonas sp.
AGCCAATGCCGCCTGGTAGCCCGCCACTCGATCCTGGGTCAGTGGGCTGCTTTGAGGGCCCTTGATCAAGCCAATCCGACGATGCCCCAAACCGATCAGGTGTTCGGTCATCGCTTTGGCGGCTGCCTGGTTGTCGAGGCTGATGGTGGGATGGCGTCCATCCTTGATCACTTCGCAGGCGTTGATCATCGGCGGGGTGTCTGCTCGGTCGGCCGGGAAAGGATCGTAGGCGCGCAACTGAATCACGCCATCCGCCTGATGGGCGTCAACCAGCTCGGCAAACTCGCGCTCGATGTCTTCGCGGCCCTGGGTGTCGCAGAGCAACAGTCGATAACCCGCGGCCTGGGCGGCCTGTTGCGCGCCGCTGATCACGCGCGTGAAAAACGTGTTGGCAATCTTTGGGACGAGGATGACCAGGTTGGCGGTGCGCCGAGAGCGAAACTGGACAGCCATCAAGTTGGGGCGATAACCCGTCTGTTCGACGGCAGCGTTGACCTTGTCCCGCGTGGCCTGACGCACGCGGTCGGGTGATGTCAGGGTGCGCGATACGGTAGCCACCGAAACGCCGGCGAGCCGGGCGACTTCACGAATATTGGACAAAATCACCTCGTGTTTGAACTGTGCGTTGGGCGAGCTTACAGCAGGTTTGCCTGCGCTTGAATCCTCGCGACTGTGGATTATCGAATTGACAGCTTACTCTCCAGCGCATAAATTCCAGTTGAAATGTAACCGGTTACATTCTGATGAAAACAGCTTTCAACCGAGCCGGACAGAGAAGGTCAGCGATGAACACAGTGATACCCAAAATAAGAATGGGCTTTGTCGGTGGGGGGGAGGGTTCGTTTATCGCCCAGGCTCACCACCAGGCCGCGGGGCTCGATGGGCGCTTTGAGCTGGTTTGCGGTGCGTTCAGTCGCGACGCGCAGAACAACCTGCGTACGGGCAGCCACCTGGGCCTGGCGCAATCACGCTGCTACAGCACATGGCAATCAATGCTGGAGGCCGAGCGCGCGCTGCCGGCCGAACAGCGCATGGAACTGCTGGTGATTGTCACCCCCAATCATCTTCACGCACCAGTGGCCAGCGAAGCGCTGGCCGCCGGTTTCCATGTGTTCAGCGAGAAGCCCGCGGCCTTGAACCTGGCTGAGCTGCAGGCCCTGAAAACCCGTTTGCACAGCAGCGTTGGGCTCTATGGCCTGGCCCACACCTACCTCGGTTACCCCATGGTCTGGCAAGCGCGGGAAATGGTGCGCAGTGGCTTGATTGGCGTGGTGCGAAAGGTCCTGGTGGAGTATCCCCAGGGCTGGCTCAGCCAGGATGTGGCCGGGCAGGGCAACAAGCAGGCCGAGTGGCGTGGGCAGCCGGAACTGTCCGGAGTGGGCGGCTGCATCGCCGATATCGGCACCCATGCTTTTTCCCTGGCGGAGTTTGTGGCTGATCAAACCGTCACCCACCTGTGTGCCAGTCTGGGGGTGCACGTCGAGGGCCGTCAGTTGGATGACGACGCCGCGATGCTGCTGAAGATGGAGCAGGGCGCCAGTGGCGTGCTGATCGCCAGCCAGGTCTGCGCGGGGGAAGAGAACCCGCTGAGTATTCGTGTCTACGGTGACAAGGGCGGCCTTGAATGGCGCCAGGAACAACCCGCCAGCCTGATTCATCGTTCATTGGAGCAACCGATGCGCGTCTTGCGCTCCGGCACCGGGCAGCCGTGGTTGTGCGAGGCCGCGACCCAGCGTATGCGCTTGCCCGCTGGTCATCCCGAAGGTTACCTGGAAGCCATGGCCAATCTGTATGGCGATTTTGCCCAGGCTATTCGCGGCGAGGTTGAAGGCCACACCGCGCCGGGTGTGCCGGGGATCGAGGTGGGCCTGCGTGGCATGGCCTTTATCGAGGCGGCCATCGCCAGCCACACCAGCGATGCCAAGTGGACCCCGCTGGAGTGCAGCCGATGAAACCGCAGACGGCTGCCGTGCCCCCGAATGCCCTTGCCCCTCAAGGCCTGCGTGGCCCCGGGATATTCCTGGCGCAGTTCATCACCGATGAAGCGCCTTTCGACACTCTGGCCAATATCGCCCAATGGGCAGCGTCCCAGGGCTACACAGCCATTCAACTACCGACCCTGGGCACGCGCTACATCGACCTTGAACGCGCAGCCGAAAGCCAGAGCTATTGCGATGATCTGAAGGCCGTCTGCGCCAGCGCCGGGGTTGAAATCAGCGAACTGTCCACCCACCTGCAAGGGCAGTTGGTGGCCGTGCACCCGGCGTTCGATGCGCTGTTCGATGACTTCGCGCCGGCTCATCTGCGTGGCCAACCCCAGGCGCGTACCGAGTGGGCGATCGAGCAATTGAAGCTGGCAGCACGGGCCAGCCAGCGTCTGGGCCTGACGGCACACGCAACGTTTTCCGGGGCCTTGCTCTGGCCCTATATGTACCCCTGGCCACAGCGCCCGGCCGGTTTGGTGGAGCAAGGTTTTGCCGAACTGGCCAAGCGCTGGCTGCCGATCCTCGACTGTTTTGATCAGGTCGGCGTCGACCTATGCTACGAAATTCACCCGGGTGAAGACCTGCACGACGGCGCCTCATTCGAGCGTTTCCTCGAGGCGGTCAATCATCATCCCCGTGCGGCCATCCTCTATGACCCCAGCCACCTATTGCTTCAGCAAATGGACTACCTGGGGTTTATCGACCGTTATCACTCACGCATCCGCATGTTCCACGTCAAGGACGCGGAGTTCCGTCCCGATGCGCGCTCCGGTGTCTATGGCGGTTACCAGGGTTGGGTCGAGCGCCCCGGGCGTTTCCGCTCGTTGGGTGATGGCCAGATCGACTTCAAGTCGATCTTCAGCAAGCTGACCCAATACGGCTTCACCGGTTGGGCCGTGCTGGAGTGGGAGTGCTGCCTGAAAGACTCCGCCCAAGGCGCTGCCGAAGGCGCGGGGTTCATCCGTGACCACATGATTAGCCGCAGCCAAAAGGCCTTTGACGATTTTGTCAGCGTGACCAGCGATGCGGCTTCCAACAGGCGTTTGTTGGGCTTGCCTGACGCCTGAGTTTCACCAGTTTTTTTCAATAACAATAAGACGGTGACTGTTATGACGTGGATGACTGCGCGCTTGAGCGCCATGATGTTTCTGCAGTTCTTCATCTGGGGTGGCTGGTTCGTCACCCTGGGCACTTTTCTGTCCAGCCAGTTGGGCGCCAGCGGCGGGCAGATTGGCATGGCGTTCTCGACCCAGTCCTGGGGCGCGATCATTGCCCCGTTCGTGATCGGGCTGATCGCTGACCGCTTCTTCAATGCCGAACGCATTCTGGCGGTGCTGCACCTGGTGGGGGCTGTGTTGCTCTATCAGCTATACCGAGCGCCGGACTTCGGTGCGTTCTATCCCTACGTGCTGGCCTACATGATGATCTATATGCCGACCCTGGCACTGGTCAACTCCGTTGCTTTTCGCCAGATGCGCGATCCGGCGCTGGAGTTCTCGCGTATTCGGGTGTGGGGCACCGTGGGCTGGATTGTCGCGGGTGTGATGATCAGTTTTGTGTTTGCCTGGGACTCGAAAGCCGCGATTGCTTCCGGTGGCCTGCGCAACACCTTCCTGATGGCGGCGCTGGCGTCGCTGGTGCTGGGCGTCTACAGCTTCACGCTGCCCAGTACGGCGCCGCTGAAAGCCGAATCAACGCGAACCGGTGTTAAACAGATCCTCGGCCTAGATGCCTTGGGTCTCCTGAAAGACCGCAGCTACCTGGTATTCTTCGTTGCCTCGATCCTGATCTGTATCCCGCTGGCGTTCTATTACCAGAATACCAATCCGTTCCTCGCCGACATAGGCATGACCAATCCCACGGCGAAGATGGCTATCGGGCAGGTCTCCGAAGTCCTGTTCATGCTGCTGCTGCCCCTGTTCATTCACCGTTTCGGCATCAAGATCGCGTTACTGATGGGCATGCTGGCCTGGGCCTTGCGATACGTGCTGTTCGCCTACGGCAATAACGCCGACCTGGCCTTTATGCTGTTCACCGGCATTGCTCTGCACGGCATCTGCTACGACTTTTTCTTTGTGTCCGGGCAGATCTATACCGACGCGAAAACCCCTGAGCGTTTCAGAAGCTCGGCCCAGGGCCTGATTACCCTGGCCACCTACGGCGTTGGCATGCTGATCGGTTTCTGGGTCGCGGGCCATGTCTCTGATTACTACGCCACTCCTGCGGGTCACCAGTGGCAGAGCATCTGGTTGTTCCCGGCGTTCTTTTCCCTGGGTGTGGTGTTGGTGTTCATGTTTGCCTTTCGCGATGCGCGGCGGTCTGAGTTGGCACCTGCCAAGGCTTGAGCGGTTATGACTTGATAACAACCCACCTTGAAATGGCGATGCGCGGGGCAGGCAAAAACTGAATGGCGAACCGAATGCCTTTCAGAGCCCCGTGTTGGACAGTGCGATATCAGTCGTGAGCGAGTGACACCGAGAGATCACGCCACGCCGCCAGTTTCTCATGACGATTCTGAAGTTCGTCTTCAAAATAGCCGATAGCGTCGCTGCCAGCGGTGAAGCGCGGTGGACGCTTTCAGTGTGGGCTAAGATAATCAAGGCCTGCGCCAGCTTCTTCGGATCATTGGCTTACTTGCCATGTACCGCCAGGACCGCTTCACGTGAGCCGGCTGGATTCTTTGCGTAATCTTCAACGCTGTGCCTGCGGGCCTGATTGCCCAATCATTGACCTTGCTGTGCGCTGAGCTGCACCGGGTCGGTTTCGATGATCGTTCTGGACACGATCATCGACTTTGTCGTTTTCACGTATTTCTGAAAATGGGCAGATGCGATATGGCTTTTGTAGGCCACTTCGTTTGCATAGATTTTGAAGAAGTGAAGGCGGTTCGGGTGGCCCTTTTCCGCCACCGAATAAATCGCGAGCACGCCAGGCTCAAGGCGAACAGAGTCAGCTATTTCCTCCTTGACCGCCGTTTGGTAAGCCGCCAATTGAGCAGGGTCTATCACGAGTTGTGCACCCAATGTAGCAATCCACTGGAAGTGAATGGAGCTCCATGGTTTGTGGAAAGGCAGAAATGATCGGATAAACAGTCCGCTAGATGGCCTTTAAAGACTCTCAGGGTCTCCGAAAAACATTTTGACTGGGCTCTAGAACAGTGTTTTTAGGCTGTAAAATGCTAAATGTGCCCCCAATTTTGCCCCCAGTCACATGCGCTGCTCGAGCAATTGTGAATGCGCGCCCTGGCGGTGATCCACCGCAGTAATTGATCGGGTTCAGTGGTAACAACCCCTTTGAAATTGGCAGGTTCGTCCACTTTGCAGATGCTTACTGACGGCCAGCCTGCTGCTATCTACTGATGCATCTCGGTCACGGACATAGTGAATACCAACTTGGATCTGCCAGCGTTGGAATAGGAATGGGGAACATCGGTTTTGGCCACTGCCGAACTCCCCGCAGGAATGACCAACTCTGTTTCCCCTACCACACATTTCAGCGCGCCTTTTTCCACATGAAACAGCTCAAGCGTGCCCTGAGGATGCCCCTGTGAAGAGAAGGATTCGCCTGGGTGCATTTCCCAACGCCACAGTTCGATCATATTTGGTCCGGACGTTCCAGCCAGAAGGCGCGCCGTTCCTCCCAGGTCCCCGGTCCAGAGCGTGGGGATGTCTTGGCTGTCGATGATATGGGCGGACGGGGCTTCGCTCACATTGACGATGTCTGCAACGGACAGGCCCAGCGCGGCGGCGATTTTGCAAAGGATGCCGATACTGGGGTTCGCCGTACATTTCTCTATTTCGACAACCATTCCTTTGCTCACGCCAGCACGGCGGGAAAGTTCATCCAGCGTGATCTTCTGTGTTTTGCGTGCCTGTTTAAGTGTGCGCGCAACGGCCAGGCTGACGGCATGAGCATCAGCGCCAGGGGTACTCGACAGGCTGGTATTGGTGGTCATTGATGAAGGTCATGAGAAAAATGTGCTTGGATTCTCGGCCTTTATAAGTAGCTCCGTCAATCGGATCAGCCGTTATAGTAGATGATAATGGTCATTATATTGACTTTATTGGTCGTCGCTGACTAGCATGAAATGACATTTAGGTTCCTGGAGGTTTTTGATGCTGTCCGTACTGCCGTTAATCGATCAAGCCGTTGGCGAGCTGGCGCCGGAGTTCAGGGCCCTGAGTATCGTGGTGGAAGCTGCACCACTGGCTTATCCTGAGGTGGCCCAGGCTGCGCTGGACCGTGCTTGCAAGGCTGTGCAGGAAGGTGGGCCAAGCTGGGGAGAAGGCCATCTGGCTGCATGGGCTGAGACCTTTCGAAAGTTTGGGGCCAAGCCGCAGCGCACACCTTGTTCAGCTGAAGCGCTGCGTAAACGAGTTTTACGTGACGGCAGCTTGCCTAGCCTGGATCCCATCGTCGATCTCTACAACGCAATCAGCATTGAGTACGCCATCCCGGTTGGCGGGGAAAACATTGAAGCCTATGTGGGCTCCCCACGGCTCGTAGTCGCTGATGGCACTGAGCCTTTTGACACGATGAAAGAGGGGGCTGCTGCCTTCGAGTATCCGGATGCCGGCGAGGTTGTCTGGCGCGATGACAAAGGCGTGACCTGCCGTCGCTGGAATTGGCGGCAAGGTGTCAGGACCCGTCTCGGTGCTGACGCGAGGAGCATGTGGTTCATTCTGGAGAGTTTGCCGGCGATGCCGCTTGAAGCCCTGACGGAAGCGGGGGACAAACTCATCGAAGGGTTGCAGCAAATGATGCCAGGCGTCCAGATCGAAAGCTCACTGATTGGTCCTGGGGCAAATAGTCCATAGACCACTGCAAGGAGTGATGACGATGTTTACCGGTCTTAGTGCATTTCCTCTGACCCCTATGGATGAGCAGGGTGTGGACGAAAATGCTTTTACTTGTCTTGTGCAGCAATTGGTGGCAGCTAAAGTAGATTCCATCGGGGCTCTAGGATCCACCGGAAGCTATGCGTATCTTTCTCGAGCCGAACGTTCTCGAGTTGCTCAGTTGGCAGTAGAGGCCGCGGAGGACGTGCCTGTGATGGTGAGCATCGGCGCGCTGCGTACACGCGACGTTTTGCTGCTGGCTGAGGATGCGCAAGCCGTGGGGGTCAAAGCCTTGCTGCTGCCACCCGTGTCATATCAAAAACTGACTCAGGACGATGTGTTCTCGATGTACGAAATGGTTTCGGCCAACGTCTCAATCCCGCTATGTGTCTATGACAATCCTGGTATCACTCATTTCGAATTTACCGATGAGTTACACGGGCGTATTGCAGAGCTACCCAATGTCAGCTCAATCAAAATCCCTGGCGTCCCCGAGGCGCCGCATCTGGCCAGGGAGCGCGTGGAGCGCCTGCGGAAATTGATTCCGAGTCACGTGACTATTGGAATAAGCGGCGATGCGTTTGCCGCTGTTGGAATGAATGCCGGTTGCGATGCCTGGTATTCGGTCATGGGCGGTTTGTTCCCCAATACGGCGCTCGCCATCACACGAGCAGCATTGTCAGGTGACGCCTTTGAGGCTATGCGCCTCTCCGAATCCTTGAAGCCGCTTTGGGCATTGTTCAGCCAATTTGGCGGTAGCTTTCGCGTGATAGCCACTGCAGCGGAGCTACGCGGTATTACTCACTCTCCGAGCGTGCCTTTGCCGCTTAGAACCATCGGAGGGGAAGGACGCAAGCAAATTGCAGCGGTGATAGACGCGCTCGAATTGAGCTGAGCACTGCGGTGAACACTCTGCCTCATCACGGTTGAGGAGGCAGAAATCCAACTGCCTACAGTTTCAAAAACGTTGTGAAATGATCTTGGTGTCCCTCCAGGATTTCCCTGGGTAGGATCGTGCTAACACTTCCTCGATGCTGCAGGCCATGAGAAAGCACATGAGCAAGGATTTGTTCTTTGGTCATGTTGCCGGGTTTGCCATCCTTGAAAATAAATTCCACCGGTTCAGACAGCTCCTTTGCAGTGACTGATTTCGTGTAATCGACAAACCATTGATTTGCCGTTGTGAAAGCCTCTTCCAACTGACGAATGTCTTGCCGCTGCTCATTGACGACATCATCAAATTCCTCCGGTTTTCCCTGCAGTCTGGCGATGAATAGTTGGTCCACAATATTGATGTGCCTGAGCCAATAACAGGCCTTCTCCATTCCACAGGAAACGACTGCGAAATGGGCGCTTTCAAGCACCTGAATAACACATCCTCAAACCATGTCTTGTACTGATAAAGCGAGTGCAGCAGATTCTTGGCACACATGGTAAGCATTATCGCCCCTCGCACATCCCATGGGCTTGGACAAAAGGGGGGTTCGTGTAACGGGAACGGAATACCGTTAGCGAGATATGATAGTCGATATATTGACCTTCATGGTCATTGGTATGAAGCTGGATCAAAGGCGATTAACGCTACCGCATTGAATTCCGCAGAAGCCCCAGCTTGCAGGTGGCCGGCTCGGAAATGGCTTGAGGGTGTCTTGGATCATGAAATACGTCAGCACACGGACCCCTGGTAGAACGTACGAATTCAGCGAGGTGCTGATGGGGGCGTACGCGCCTGACGGTGGCTTGTACGTGCCGCACAAGGTTCCCCGCTTCAAAAAGGAGGAGCTCTCAAAGCTCGAATGGTTGCCCTTCCATGAATTGGCTCGCTACGTAATCGAGCCCTTTCTGGGGGGATGGATCGAGCAGGATCTGTTGTCTCGGATGCTTGAGGAGATTTTTGATTGTTTTAAAAGCAACGCAGTGACACCGCTGTACCAGACCGCAAGTAACGAGTGGATACTCGAATTGTTTCATGGGCCGTCAGGCGTCTACCAAGACGTTGGCCTTCAGTTGATGTCTCGCTTTATCGATCATGATTTACTCAGGTCTGGTAAGAAGGCGCTGATTATAGGTTGTACAGGTGGAGATACTGGCACCGCAGCAATAAAAGCATTTTCGGGAATGAAGGGCGTTACGTTGTTGGTATTGCATCCATCCATGGGGTTAACGGCGGAGGATCGCATACGCTTACTGAGTACGCACGAAGATAATGTTGTGAATGTTGCGGTCGACGGAGACTATTCTGATTGTCATCGTTTGTGTGAGCAGTTCCTGAAACAAAGTAATAATGCACGGCAGCATCTTATTTCGTTCAACTCAGTGCACTGGGTTCGCGTACTTGCGCACCTCTCCTTCTATTTCTATTCTGCTCTTCAGCTCGGTGCGCCTAAAAGAGAGATTGCTTTCAGTGTCCCGACTGGAAATTTTGGCGCCCTGTACGCTGGTTATATTGCCAAGCAAATGGGACTGCCGATTCGACAGCTTATCGTTGCCACGAATGCTAACGCCGGACTGCATAACTTTCTCCAATCAAATCTGTACAGTCGAAATGAAATTCGTGCTACCAAAATTCCCACTATGAATGTTTCATTAGCCTCTAATTTTGAGCGCCTACAGTGGAGCATTTTAAATCGATGCGGAGAAAAAGTAGCTCGTAATATGCAGTTGCTAGAAGGCGAGGGAACTATTCAGTTAGCGCAGGATGAATGGTTGGAGGCACGCAAACTGTTTGACTCACTGGCTGTGGACGATGCAGACGCATTCAGTTGTATTCATGAGGTCTTTGCAGAGAGTGGATATCTGGTCAGTCCCAATACCGCCATCGGCTTGCGCGCTGCACGTGTAAGCAGACGCAGCTTGATGATCCCCATGATTTGCCTGGCAACCACACATCCGTCGAAAGTTGGCACTGCAACCCAAAAGTCAGAGATTGTTGGCCACCTAAATACAATTGGTGTTCCTGTAGTTGCTGAACAAGACTGTACTTCAATTCCCAACGACGTCAGGTCGCTGATCTCACTGGTCAGGGCATTATCAAAAGACACGGAGTCTCACTCGTTATAAGTCCGGAGCCAGAGATGAAACGTGTTTTAGATAAAGTTGATGAAAAGATTTTGGAGGAGCTAACTCGCAATGCACGGTTGGCCCACAACGATATTGCCCTAAAAGTCAATTTGTCCAGGAACGCAGTCAGGCTGCGGATTGAGCGATTGGAACGCGATGGGTATGTCCGAGGCTACACAATTATTAAAGGTATGCCTTCAGCTGATGCAGGACCCATTAATGCATTAATCTTCGTTTATCGTAAGGATCGTATGCGAGATTCAGAAGTTGTTCGCTCCGTTGGTGCAATGCCTGAAGTTATTTCCTGCAATGTGATGAGTGGCGACCTCGATATTGTACTTACGGTTCAGGCGATGAATGCAGATCGTATCCACAGGGTATGGAGTGAGATCTCGACGCTGCCGGGAGTCCTGAATACCGTAACGTCTTTTGTTCTGTCGAGCACAAAATAGCAAGTTGCGCTGTTGTACGAGCATTTTGCTCGCAACAACGTTCTGCTTGCCATATTCGTAAAGTTAAGTTGGCGGCTTACTATCTCAGCACCACAACATAACAATGAGAACCCTGTCGTGACTGAATACAAAATTGCGTTGCTTGGATTTGGTGGCGTTAACCGCGCGCTGACCCAGCTTATTGCCGATAAGAATTCGCGTTGGGCCGATGAATTAGGTTTTACCTTGAGGATTGTCGGTGTCAGTGACCTTTACCTCGGATCGATCATTAACAAAGACGGCCTGGACGCTCGTGAATTGGCAGCAGTGCCTGCTGCTAAAGGCAGTTTCCGGACCCTGGCCGGCGGGACTGCTGAGCCGGCAAACGAAACCGTTATCCGCTTCTCTGGCGCCGATATTGTCGCTGAGGCAACGTTCACCAATCCTGTGGATGGTGAACCGGCTACGACCTTCTGCCGCTGGGCTCTGGAAAAGGGCGTCAGTGTCGTGACCACCAACAAAGGGCCCGTGGCGCTGCATGCACAAAGCTTGAAGACGCTGGCCGATAGCACCGGCGCCCGCTTTGAATTTGAAGGTTCTGTCATGAGCGGGACCCCGGTTATCCGTTTGGCCAAGGAGTCACTGGCAGGCTCGGAAATCACCGGCTTCAAGGGGATTCTCAACGGTACTTCAAACTTTGTCCTCTCCAGCATGGAGACGGGGTTGGACTTCTCCAGTGCTGTCGCAAAAGCGCAGGAATTGGGGTATGCCGAAGCTGACCCAACAGCGGATGTAGAAGGGCACGATGTGCGCTTGAAGGTTGTCATCCTCGCCAATGAACTGCTAGGCGCAAAACTCAAACCAAGCGACGTCCTGTGCAAAGGGATTTCTGAAATCACGGCCAAGGATATTGCCGAGGCGACGAAAGCAAATGCCCGCTGGAAGCTGATTGGCAGCGCAGAGAAACGGAGCGATGGTTCGATTTCAGCATCAGTGAGTCCGAAGCTCTTGCCGGCGAGCGACGCGCTCTCAGCCGTGAGCGGAGCCACCAACGCAATTACCTTCAACACGGCCATTCTCGGTCCCGTCACTTTAGTGGGTGCGGGGGCAGGTCGTTTTGAAACCGCATTTGCCTTGCTCGCCGACATCGTAAGCATCCACAACCACAAAACCACGTCAGGTAAGTAATCATGAATAGCTTGAGTCTCTCGCTCGCTGCTGATTATAAGGCCATTACGGTGCTCAGCCCGTTTGACGGCAGCAAAGTGGGTGAAGTGGCAGACATACCCGCATCATCCGCTACCACAATAGTTGACACCGCCATTTTAGGTGCCTTGATTGCCAAGGATCTGCCGCGCCATGAGCGTGCGCGTATCTTGGAAAAGGCCGCAAGCTCAGTCGAGCGTGACAAGGACTCCTTTGCCAAACTGATCGTCGCGGAGTCAGGAAAAACGCTGAAGCAGGCGCGAAAGGAGGTGTTGCGATGCGTCAATACCTTGAAGTTGTCTGCCGAAGAAGCCAAGCGCAATGCCGGTGAAGTCATTCCTTTTGACGCCTATGTCGGGTCTGAATCCCGTCAGGGCTGGTTCACCCGTGAACCGTTGGGCGTCATCGTTGCCATCACCCCTTACAACGACCCGCTTAACCTGGTCGCGCATAAATTGGGGCCTGCCATTGCAGGAGGAAATGCTGTTGTTCTCAAGCCGTCTGAGCTCACACCGCTATCAGCGATCAAGCTGGTGGAGTGCTTGATCGACGCGGGTCTGCCTCCGGTTGTTGTCACCGTTGCAACAGGCGGCGCCGCCCTGGGCAAGGCTCTTGTGGCCCACCGTGCGGTGCGCATGGTGTCTTTCACCGGCGGCTTTGTCACGGGTGAGCAGATCGCTCGTACAGCTGGCCTCAAGAAGCTAGCGATGGACCTTGGCGGTAATGCGCCGGTCATCGTGATGGCTGATTGTGATTTGGATGAAACCGTTGATTCATGCGTGTCGGGGGCTTTCTGGGCGGCCGGACAAAACTGCATCGGTACCCAACGGATCCTCATCGAGGGTTCACTCTATGAAGCCTTCAAAACGCGCTTTGTTGAACAGACCTCTAAGTTGATCGTCGGTAACCCTGCAGATGAGCAGACGGACGTAGGGCCGATGATTACCGAGGCGTCAGCCAAGCGTACCGAGGAAGTGGTCAATGACGCCATTGCCAAAGGCGCCACGTTGTTGTTTGGCAACACATGTAACGGCTCGCTCTATTCACCTACCGTGCTGGAAGGCGTCGACCGCCAATGCAAGTTGTGGTGCGAAGAGGTGTTCAGTCCGGTAGTCATCCTTCAGAGCGTCGCCTCCCTGGATGAAGCATTGGCGCTGGCTAACGAACCTGAATACAGCCTGCATGCTGGGATCTTCACCAGCAATCTAAAGGTTGCAATGACCGCCGCTAAACGACTGGAGGCGGGCGGGGTGATGATCAACGACTCTTCCGACTACCGTTTTGATGCAATGCCTTTCGGCGGCTTCAAGTACGGGAGCATGGGTCGTGAGGGCGTACGTTTCGCTTACGAAGACATGACGCAACCCAAGGTCGTTTGCATTAACGGTGTGAGTGGAAGCTAAGCAACTCGCTCAACTCAAGAATGAAACACACAACAATAAAGAGGAAACGACATGCGCCCCGATAAGCACAACCTTTCGACATTATCTGCAGCGACACTTGCTGTTCATGGCGGCAATGTCGCGGATGTCACCAGTGGCGCCGTCCGTACACCATTGGTCATGGCGAACTCCTATCTCTTGCCGGAAGATCCGGCGACCATGGACTGGTCGAGCCCGGACGGGCTCGTGTACACACGCAATCAAGGCCACAACCAGGTTTGCCTTGAGAAAAAACTCGCAGCCCTTGAGGGTTGTGAAGACGCGGTGGTATTCGCGACCGGTGTTGCTGCCTTGCACTCGGTATTTTTTTCATTCTTGAAAAGTGGTGATCACGTCATCGTCAGTGACATCACCTACCAGGCAGTCTGGCGGCTTTTCGCCGAACTACTGCCTGAACGTTACGGCATTGAGGCAACCTTCGTAGACGTAGGTGACCTGGAATCGGTACGTAACGCCATTCGCCCCAATACCAAGCTGATCCACACTGAAACGATCGCCAACCCCACCACGAAAGTTGCAGACATTGCCGCATTGGCTGAGATTGCGCACGCCCATGGCGCGCTGATCTCTGTGGATGCCACATTCACGCCGCCTCCATTTTTTCGTGCAAGTCAACACGGTGTCGACTTCGTCATTCACTCATTGACCAAGTACATCAATGGCCATGGTGATGCCATGGGCGGGGTAGTGATCGGCTCCAACCAGTTGATCAACAAGATCAAGAATGATGCCTTGGTTGACCTCGGCGCGACCATTTCGCCGTTCAATGCGTGGATGATCATGCGCGGTTCGGTCACGTTGCCTCTGCGCTTGAAGCAATTATTGAACTCGGCCGAAAAGTTGGCTCAGTTTCTGGATAGCGATGATCGGATTGCTTACGTCTACTACCCCGGTTTGCCCTCCCACCCGCAGCATGAGTTGGCGCGCCGGCAATTTGCGGGCAAGGGTTATGGTGCTGTGATGGCGTTTGCCGTAGAGGGTGATCCTGATACCCAGAATCGCTTTGTCTCGAACCTGCGCATCATCACGTCGGCCGTTTCATTAGGGCATGACGAATCACTGATCGTGCACGTAGGTGCAGAGGGTCGAGGTGGCTTTGACAAGTACCCCGAAGAGTTCCGCCAGTACGGTCATTTGCGGTTTTCTGTAGGACTGGAAGACCCAGAAGACTTGATCAAGGATATTGCGTTCGCGCTGGACGCAACATTCAAGTGATTTGAATACGGACGCTATGTAACCAGGGTTTGGTCAACCCGTCTTTACCCCCGTCCTCGCGGGGGTCTTTTTAATAACGTTGACGTGTTAATTGCGCCTGGCGCAAACAGTCTTTGTGTTTTTTATTGATTGGGAGTTGCTCATGGCTTGGGTGAGTTTGATAGTTGCGGGGATATTTGAAGTTGTGTGGGCTTTTTCGATGAAACAATCTGAAGGGTTTACGCGATTGGTGCCCACGGTCATTACATTTGTCACCGTGGTTGCCAGTTTCGCGCTTTTATCCTTCTCGATGAAGAGCTTGCCGCTGGGTACGGCGTACACCATCTGGACGGGGATCGGCGCTGTGGGGGCTTTTGCTGCAGGTATTTTCTTCATGGGTGAACCCGCCACGCTGTTGCGTATCGTGGCCGCCGTATTGATTGTCAGTGGACTGTTAATGATGAAATTGGTGTCTGCTTGAAAAGGCGAGCATTTTGCTCGTGATAACGTTCAATTTGCCATATTCGTAAAGTCGCCG
The DNA here is from genome assembly GCF_050739995.1 of Pseudomonas sp. GTDB lineage: Bacteria > Pseudomonadota > Gammaproteobacteria > Pseudomonadales > Pseudomonadaceae > Aquipseudomonas. The sequence goes on from NZ_JBOICG010000013.1 coordinate 14,695, forward strand.
TACTCAGGTAACGTTCAAGTCGAGACGCAGGTCTCGCTAAATAATAACGAGCGTCATGGTTAATGCTGTCGGATGTTTACTGCCCTTAATCCAACTACAATATCTAGGGATGTAATTATGATTTCGCTAAAAAAGCTATGTTTAGTAATGGGCTTGGCGTTGTGCACAAGTGCAGTGTCTGCCAAAGAATACTCCACCTTGCGTTTCGGCGTAGATGCCAATTACGCGCCGTTTGAGTCCAAGGCCGCCGATGGCAGCCTCAAGGGATTTGATATTGACTTGGGCAACGCGATTTGCGCCAAGCTTTCAGTCAAATGCATCTGGGTGGAAAGCGATTTTGATGGCCTGATACCAGGCCTCAGGGCCGGCAAGTTCGACGGTATCCTGTCATCCATGACCGTGACGGCCACTCGTGAAAAAGCCATTGATTTTTCAAGCGAGCTTTTCTCCGGATTCACGTCCTATGTGTTCAAGAAGGGGTCGGACCTGAGCACGGATGTGGCATCACTCAAAGGCAAAACGGTTGGCTATTTTCAAGGCAGTATCCAGGAAGCTTACGCCAAGGCCGTGCTGGACAAAGCCGGGGTAAAAATCCAGTCCTATCAGAACCAGGATCAGGTGTATTACGACCTGGTAGCGGGTCGGCTGGATGCATCCCTTCAGGATGCGCTTCAAGCCCAACTGGGTTTTATCAACTCCCCCCAGGGCGCTGACTACGAAATGAGCCCGTCGGTCGAGAGCCCTTATCTTCCCTCCAAAACAGCCATCGGCATCGCCAAGGGCAATAC
>NZ_JBOICG010000014.1:0-7699 GCF_050739995.1 Pseudomonas sp.
GCCAAGTATTCAATGGCCAGCAAGACCCATCTCTTTCATTTGAAGGACGTTTCCGAGAGAATCCCACGGCCTTGTTTCCGTTGGATCAGGTAGCTAGTCTCGCTCGGTCATCGAATGTTCGGTGACCGGACGTGCAAGTCCGACGGCAAGCAGAATCCACAAATCAACCTACAGCTTAATGCCCAGCTTGATGCTTGGCGTTCGCCCGTTATGGCGGCTGTGCGTGGGAGACCTTCGGGTCTGCTGGGTTTAGCTCCTTGCCCCGGTCTTGCACACCTACGTACAGCTGCCCCCCTCATTCGCGTGCAAGCGAAGGGTGTCGACTTCTTCCAAGCAAGGAGTGTTCACCATGGTCAAAGTAACCCCCGACCCACCATGCTTCCTCAGCGAAGACGCCCTGCTCAACCGCCGAGCCATCGACTACTACCTCAAAGCGTCCGCCCCGGATGCGCCTCATTTCACGCTGAACGACAGCCTGAGTTTCGAAGACGCCCTGGTCCACGCGGCCGATTCGCTGCATTGCGCGGTGGAGACGGCGCACGCGTCGAGTGAAGCGATGAAGGCGCAACAGCGGGCCGTGATGCATTTAGTTGAGATAGCCAAGGGTGTAGTGGATCGGGCGCTGGCCTGTGTGCAGCCTCGCTAAACACTGCAGAACCCATGTGGGAAGGAGCTTGCACCCCGATGGCAGAGTGTCAGCCAATACATCTGTAGCTGACAGCCCGCTATCGGGGGCAAGCCCCCTCCCACATTTTGAGTTTCAGTATTCTGGGGAGTATGGCGGGCTCAGAACCCGCAATGTTTCTTCAGGTGCTCGGTGATCTTGGCGGCCGGCACTTTCTGCAAGGTGCACAGCAGATCGTGTGACAGCTCACGCAAACCATGAGTGCCACGCAGCTCCTGGGCCAGATGCGCCGTGAGGTTGGCCGCCATTTCCGCATCCGCCATCGCCCGGTGAGCCTTGCCGGTGTGGGGCAGTTGAGCGAAGGCATTCAACGTGCCGAGCTTGTGGTTGGGCGCCGAAGGCATCAGGCGGCGTGCCAGCAGCAGGGAGCAGGCGAACTTCTGCAAGCGGGTGCGGCGGATCAGGCCCAGTTCGAAGTCCCATAACTTCTGGTCAAACGCCGCGTTGTGCGCCAGCAGCGGCGTGGTGCCGACGAATTCGTTGACTTCATTCATCACCCGCTCGGCCGGTGGCGCGCTGCGCAGCATGGCATTGCTGATGCCGGTGAGTTGTTCGATAAAACCCGGCACACGCACGCCGGCATTCATCAGGCTCTGGTAGCGGTCCACGATCTGGCCTCGTTCGAGGATGACCACCGCGATTTCCGTGGCTCGGCAGTGGCTGCTCGGGGTGATGCCGGTGGTTTCAAAGTCGATGACCGCTATACGTTCCAAACCTGTTCCAACTCCGTCTAAAGATCTATTTAAGCAACAACGCGCCTTCGATCGGCACATAACGGCTGGCGGCGCGTATCAATGAGTTGGCCGTCAGCCCGGGCACGCCGTAGGCCACGGCTTCGACGCCATGCTTGTGGATAACGCGCTCGAGCAGCATGTCGAAATCACCGTCGCCGGAGGCCAGTACGATTTCGTCGACATGGTCGGCGGCATCCATGATGTCGAGGGTAATGCCCACGTCCCAGTCGCCCTTGGCCGAACCGTCGCTGCGCTGGATGTAGGGCTTGAGTTTTACCGTGAAGCCCAGGTTGCGCAGGATCTGTTGGAACTGCTGCTGCTTGCTGTCGCCGCGGTCGATGGCATAGGCATACGCCTCGACGATTTGCCCGCGAGCGCTGATGTCAGCCCACAGGGCGGCGTAGTTGAAGTGGCAACCATACGCCTGGCGCACGGTGTAATAGAGGTTTTGTACATCGGCGAACACTGCAATTTTCTTCACCGCACTTCCCCATGGTTGCCGCTTGGCTGCCGGACACGATGGTCCGCAAAGCCGCCAGTATGCCAGCCACGGGAAAGTTTCCGAAAAAAATCAGCCCGGGGCGACGACGCGCCCCGGTTGAATGCGGGTCAGACGAAGGAATCGTCGTCGCCGAAAGAGGAAGAATCGTCGGAATAATCGCTATCCGCGAAACTGTCGGAGTTGTTGCTGCCCCAGCTGTCATTCCCGGCGAAACGCTGCTCATCGTTGCCCCAGTTGCCGTTGTCACTGGCCGGCGCTGGCTCTTCGCGGATGATTTCTTCCACCACCTGCGGCTGTTGCGAGTTGTGGTTGAACAGGCTGCTGATGCCTTCGGCCAGCATCACACCACCGGCCACACCGGCGGCGGTTTTCAAAGCACCGCCGAGGAAACCACTGCCAATCGGCGCGGCGGGTGCGGGTGGCGGTTGTTGATAATTCTGCTGTGGCGCAGCGTAATTTTGCTGCGGCGCGGGCTGCCCGAAAGATGGCCGCGCCGGTTCACGCCAACCACCGCCCGATGACGCCGGGGCGCTCTGGGCCGGTTGCGGGTCACGGGAACCGCCGCCAAAGATGCTCGACAGGAAGCCGCCGCTGCTCGGGGCAGGTTGCGCCGTCTGGGAACGGGCTTGTTGCAACTCGTCCTGCAATTGCTGGATCTGCTGCGCCTGCTGCTTGTTCTGCGCGTCGAGGCTCTTGATCGCGTGTTCTTGCACCAGGATCGACTGGGTCATGTAGTACCCAGCGGCCGGTTGGCGAGTCATGTGCTCCTTGATCCGCGCTTCGGCCAGGGCGTCGCGGGGGGCTGAGTCCGTTTCGGCTTGTTGCAACCGTGAAAACAGTCCATCGATCAGGGTTTGCTCTTCGCTGTTCATGGCGACCTCGTTAGATTGCCGGTGAAAATCATGGGCCTGCCTGTCATCAAGCGGGCTACGTGCTAGTTATGGGGCTGTTACCAGACGTTTCAATAGTCTTTACGCAAGGTTTACGTTTGCTTACGTCCAGTCATGATCGGTTAAAGTGTGGGCCTTGCTTTTTGGCCTGCGATGAACCTGATGAATCCGTTAGACGTATTGCGCGACTCCTTCCGTTTCACCCAACGCAACCTGGGCGCCATCGTCCAGCTGTGCTTGCCGTTGGTGATCCTCGAAGCCCTGCTGCAACAGGTGCTGGACCACACGCTGGGCCCGGATGCATTCCCCGGTTACAGCGTGGTCGTCGGGCTGCTGGTGTATCCGCTGTACACCGGCGCCTTGATCCTGTTCCTGGATGCTCGCACCCGTGGCGAGTCACCGCGCACGAGAGATGTATGGGCCATGGCCCTGACTCTGTGGCCACGTTTCGCCCTGCTGACGGCCATGAGCACGCTGTTGATCCTGCTCGGCTTATCACTGTACTTCCTGCCCGGCCTATGGCTGATGGTGGTGCTGGCATTCGCCGAGTACCTGCTGGTGCTGCGCGGCATGCCGGCGCTGGAGGCGATGAAGGAAAGTTTCCGCCTGAGCCGTGGGCATTTCTGGCGCATCCTGGTGTGCCTGCTGTGCGTGATGACGCCGCTGTGGCTGCTCAAAGGCGCCAGCGTCGCCGCTTATCCACACCCGGCGCCAGTGCTGGGGTTGTTGATGGACAGCGCCCACAGCTTCCTGCAACTGTTTACCAGTGTGGTGCTGTTCCGTTTGTTCATGTTGATCGGTGGCGACGCCGACGCGCGGTGATATGCTCCGTGCCTGTCCTGACACGCTGATAAGCCGAGCCGATGACCCGTTTATTGCGCATCACCCTGCTGGGCCTGCTGATCATCGCGGGCCTGCTCACCGCCCTGATCTACAGCCTGACCTGGCGCCCTGCCGACAAGGAAATCCTGCCCATCAGCTGTGGTGCGCCCCGCGCGCCGACCCTGCTGCCGGGTCAGGCGCTCAAGGTCATGACCTGGAACGTGCAATACCTGGCCGGCAAGAACTACGTGTTCTGGTACGACACTCCCGACGGCAGCGGCCCGGACGACCGTCCCACCGTGGAAGACATGGCTTACAGCCTCGATGAAGTGGCGCGTGTCATCCGCGACGAACAACCCGACATCCTGCTGTTGCAGGAACTCGACGAAAACGCCAAACCGTCCCACTACCAGGACCAACTTGCCCTGCTGCAGGAACGCCTGGTCGACCTCTACCCCTGTAGCACCCAGGCTTTCGATTGGAAAGCCGACTTCATTCCCAACCTGCATATCTTCGGCAGTGTCGGCCGCAAGCTGGCAACCCTGAGCCGCTATCAGATTGAACACGCCGAGCGCCTGCAACTGCCGGTGTCCCCGGGCAACTTCATCAGCCGCCAATTCCAACCCAAGCCGGCGCTGCTGCTGACCTACCTGCCACTGAGCGATGGCGGCCAGTTGGCGGTGCTCAATACCCGCCTGGATGGCGATGCGCCTGGGCGTTCAGCGGTCAATGAGCAGGTAAAGGCAACGCTCAAGCTACTGGATAAGTTCGAAGGCCGAGGCACACCGTGGCTGATCGGTGGGGATTTCAACCTGCTGCCGCTGGGGCAGTTCCTGCGCCTGGATGCGAACAAGCGCGGGCAATATTCCCCGGACAGCGAACTGCATCTGCTGTGGGACAAGTACCCGATGATCCCGAGCAACAGCGAATCCAGCGGCATCGACCGTGAGAAATGGCTGACGCACTTCCCTAATGACCCAAGTGTGGAGGGCCCGGATCGTACCTTGGATTATTTGTTCTACAGCTCACGGATCAAGCGGGTGGAGGCCAAAGTGCGGCAGGACGACACTCTGCGCATCTCCAATCACTTGCCCGTGATCGCACGATTCCTGCTGCCCGCCGCGCAATAACCAGCACCACAAAAATAATGTGGGAGGGGGCCAGCCCTAATACCAGTCAGTTAAGCGGTGGGATGTAGAGCACCTGTAGTGAGCGAGCTTGCCCCGCGCTGGGTGGCGCAGCCGCCCCAAATCCAGGCACCTCGGTCTGTCTGAAACACCGCAGCGTCCTTGTTGGGGTGGCTTCGCCACCCAGCGCGGGGCAAGCCCGCTCACTACAAGAGTTTGGTCGCGGCAGATTCTCTTAACTGGCTGGCATTAGGGCTTGCTCCCTCCCATAGTTGTTCTCTGCCGTGGTTATTTGCGCGGCTTGATCCGTGCCGTCGCCTCGGCCACCAACGGATCATCCGGCCAATAATGCTTCGGATAACGCCCCTTCAGATCCTTCTTCACCTCGGCATAGGTACTGCGCCAGAAGTTCGCCAAGTCTTGTGTCACCTGCACCGGCCGCCGCGCCGGGGACAGCAGGTGCAACTTCACCACTTGGCGCCCGCCGGCAATGCGCGGCGTATCCGCCAGCCCGAACAATTCCTGCAGGCGCACCGCCAGAATCGGCGGCTGTTCGCTGTAGTCCAAACGCACCGAAGAACCCGACGGTACCTTCACATGCTGCGGTGCCAGTTCATCCAGGCGTTGGGGCAACGGCCAGGGCAGCAGGTTGTGCAGGAAACTGGAGATATCCAGATTGGAAAAATGACTGAGCCGCGAGACCTTGCCCAGGTACGGCATCAGCCAATGTTCCAGGCTGGCGAGCAAGGCGCTGTCGCTGAGGTCGGGCCACTCGCTGGTTTTTCCGGCGTCCAGTTGACGCAGCAGCATGACGCGAGCCTGCCATTGGCGCAGTTCCGGAGTCCAGGGCAACAGCTCCAACCCCTTGCGGCGCACGAGGTTGACCAGCGCCTGGCTGCGGGCGGATTCATCCAGGCCAGTCAGCGGTTCGCGGCTGAGCACCAGTTCGCCGACTTTGCGCTGGCGTTCGGCGCGCAGCACGCCTTCGCGTTCATCCCAATCCAGTTGGTCGACGTTGTGCACTTGTTCGGCGAGTACGCTATCGAACAAGGCAGGATCAAAGTCCGTCGCGAGATAGATTCGTTCTTCCCGCTGGCCCTGGCGGCTGCCCAAGTCAGCAATCACCAGCCAAGCTTGCTTCATCAGGCTGTCGGCCTCGGCGAACAGCGCGGCGCGGCCGTTGGCCAGGCGGTATTCGGCGCCCCCCGGACGCCGTTGCTGGGCGACGCGATCCGGGTAAGCCAGGGCCAACAAGGCGCCAAGCCAGCGCGGGTGATCGGGATCTGCCACCGGCTGAGTCGCCTTGCCTTTTAAATAGCTGCGATATTGCCGCGCCAGTTGCTTGGCCCGCTGCACGCCACCTTGAGTGCCTCGCGCGCGCTCCTCACCGGACAACAAGGCCAAGCGACTGTGCAAATCAGCACCGCCGCCGCGCAAGATATCGCGCTCACCCAGCAGCGCAGCAACATCACATGCTGTAGTCGCCAGCCCCAGATCCTGCCCGCGCAACAGCAAATGGGCGATGCGCGGATGGGCCGGCAGCTCGGCCATCTTCTGACCGTGGGCGGTCAACTTGTCTTCATCCAAAGCGCCCAGGCGCATCAACAAGTCCTGAGCCTGGGCATACGCGGCGGTCGGCGGCACATCCAGCCACACCAGTTGCGCAGGCGTGACACCCCAGCGAGCCAGTTGCAAGGCCAAACCTCCCAGGTCCGCCGCGAGGATTTCGGCGCTACCGTACGCGGCCAGGCCTTCATGCTGATCCTCGGACCACAGCCGATAACACACGCCCGGCTCCAAACGCCCTGCCCGACCGGCACGCTGGGTGGCACTGGCGCGGGAAATACGCTGGGTGTCGAGGCGGGTCATGCCGCTGCCGGGATCAAAACGCGGCACACGCGCCAACCCGGCATCGATCACCACGCGCACGCCGTCAATGGTCAGGCTGGTCTCGGCGATATTGGTGGCCAGCACCACTTTGCGTTTGCCGACGGGGGCCGGGTCGATGGCGGCGCGTTGGGCGTTGAGGTCAAGTTCGCCGTGCAGCGGGCACAGCAATACGTCACCACGATCACCCAGGGCGTCCGCCAGTTGCTGGTGGACCCGACGAATCTCCGCCTGCCCCGGCAGGAACACCAGCACGCTGCCGGCTTCGTCATGCAGGGCTTCGAGGATCGTTTGAACCACACGCGGCTCGATAAACTCACCGGGCTGGTAGGGCCGCCCCCAACGCGTCTGCACTGGAAACATGCGGCCTTCACTGCGCAGGATCGGCGCGTCATCCAGCAGGTCGGCAAGGCGTTCACCCTCGAGGGTGGCGGACATCAGCAGGATTTTCAGCGGTTGCTCATCGCGAAACAGTTCGCGACCGTTGAGGCTCAGGGCCAGCGCCAGGTCGGCGTCGAGGCTGCGCTCGTGGAATTCGTCGAAAATCAGCAAGCCCACCCCATCCAGCGCCGGGTCGTCCTGCAAGCGCCGGGTGAGGATGCCTTCGGTGACCACTTCGATGCGCGTATTGGGGCCGACCTTGCTGTCCAGGCGAATGCGATAACCGACGGTTTCACCGACCTTTTCCCCCAGCTCACTGGCCAGCCGCTCGGCCGCCGCACGGGCGGCGAGACGACGGGGTTCGAGCATCAGGATGGTTTGCCCGGCCAGCCACGGCTCGTTCAACAGTGCCAAGGGCACGCGGGTGGTTTTACCAGCGCCGGGCGGCGCTTCCAGCACGGCTTCATGGCGAATCGCCAAGGCGTCACGCAGGGCGGGTAAAACTTCATCAATCGGCAACGAATTCATACTGGCTCCAAAGCAGAGCGGCGAGTATAACGGCGAACTGCCGGAGGTCGGTGGTGGTCTCACAAACACCGCGCCCATTACCTGGCAACGCGGTCAACGGTGGGAGCTGGCTTGCCTGCGATAGCGGTGTATCAGTGCCATAT
>NZ_JBOICG010000015.1:0-7257 GCF_050739995.1 Pseudomonas sp.
GACAACGGCAAGACGCGCACCGAACAGGTGAACGCCTATGCGCAGCGTGATATCGCGGCGTTGCAATCGACCTTCCAGGTGGGGCAGATTTCCAGCAACAACCCGATTTTTGGCGGTGTACAACTGACAGGTTTGCAGTTATCCCCGGACGGCCAGCAGCGCAGCGGTGCGGGCGACAGCAATGTCGTGGTTGAAGGGCTGGCTCAAAGCCAGTCGCGGGTCGAAGTTCGTCAATCGGGTGCGTTGATCCATTCCACCCTGGTGCCGGAAGGTCCGTTCAGGCTGACCGGTTTGCCGTTGCTGAACAGCACCAGCGATCTTGATGTGAGCGTGATTGACGTGCGTGGGGCAAGGCGCAGTTTCGTGGTGCCCGCTGCTTCCTTTCGTGGTGGGGCTCCGGTGGAGCCGGGGTACTATTTTTCCCTCGGTAAGGTACGTGAGACGGCCATCGACAACCAGGAATCCCCTGTGGTTGCCATGGGCAGCGGCACCTGGGGGCTGGGCCAGCGCTCGTCGCTGGGTTTCGGTTTACTGAGTACCGACGAGTATCAGTCGGCAGGCGGCTCCCTGAACAGTGTGTTTTTCCACCAGGTGACCGTGGGCGTGCGCCATAACCTGTCCCGTGATGCTCAAGATGAGGTGGGCGGCGCGCGTAGCACGTTGTCTTTGGGGACTCCGTTATTTGCCAACCTTGATATCAACCTGAGTGCTTCGGCGCAGAGCCGCGGCTACCGTGAGGTACTGGACGCTGGCCAGGCGTCGCGGGGGTACAACCTCGATGCACGTTTCAAACGCCAGTACACGGCAGGTTTGAACTGGGCGGCCCCGTCGCTGGGTGGGTTCTCCCTCGGTTTCACCCGTAGCTCGCAGTTTGACGGGCAATCCAACGATCACCTCTTTGCCTCGTGGAACAACACGTTCAACGGCGTGGGTGTCGCACTGATCGCCGACGCCCAGGTAGGTGCGACCGAGCCTCGGCGCCTGGACCCGGTTCGGGGTAGCCGCCGCGACGAGCGGCTGGACGAGGGCACGTCTGTCAGGCTGCAGGTCACGGTGCCCTTGGGTGCTGATCGAAGTGTGAGCTCTTATGTGAGCCGTCGAGGTGACCGGCTGGATGCCGGCACCGCCCTCAGCGAGCGGGTCAACGACTATGTGAACTACGAGGTCGGTGTTGATCGGGACGTGAAAGAGCGAGAGCAAAGCGTGCGCGGTCGTGTGGACGTCTTGCCGCTGTATACCCGCGTGAGCTTGGGCGTCGACCGTGATCCGTCGAACACCAACTACTCCGGCCAACTGCAAGGCGGCATCGTGGCTCATGAGCACGGCGTGACCTTCTCGCCGTATGCGGTGCAGGACACCTTTGGCATCGCCTCGGTGGGCGATGTCGGTGGGGCCAAGATCTCGACGCCCCAGGGGCCGGTCTGGACCGACTTCAGTGGCCAGGCGGTGATCCCCGGGCTACAGGCCTACAGCAACAACCATCTGCAAGTGCAGACCCAATCGCTGCCCAAACGCGTCGACTTGAAGAACGGTACCAAGGTGCTCGCCGCCGGTCGTGGTTCAGTCACTACCTTGGACTTTGATGTGGTGAAAGTCCGCCGTCTGTTGCTTGAAGCCCAGGACGAAGAGGGCCGGCCACTGCCTCAAGGTGCCGCGGTGTTCGGCGAAGGCAACCACTTTGTGACCAGCGTAGTGGGTGAGGGCATGGTTTTCCTGAGCAATATCGATGGGCCGCAAACCCTGACGGTTTCACTGCCGGATTCCAAATCCTGCCTGCTGCAAGTCAATCCTGAGCAAGAGCCTGACGATGACAAACTCTATGAAACCGCACCGGTGGTCTGCCATGTTCGCTAAGCACAGGAGCCTGTGGCTGTTGTGGGTGGTCCTTGTGGCAACCCAGGCGCAGGCCGAAAACTGCCGGATGACGTTGAGTGAGCCCCGTGTCGACTACGGGGTGATTCGCCCTTCGCAAGCATCGTCCGGCAGGCCAACAGTGACGCTGGACACGCCGCGTACGCTGCACTTGAGCGTACTTTGCACAGCACCTTCGGCGATGGCGCTGCGTTTCAGCGGAGTAGCCGCCGATGCCCAAGGCTTTCAGTTCGGGCGGCAGGGGCGTTTCACCTTGAACCTGAGGCAGGCTCAGGTCGACGGCAGGCCGGTAGCGTGGCAGCCCGATGAGGTCTCCAGCGGGCAGCTGTTACCGGGGCGTGCGCTGTATGCAAGCGCAGGCGGCACGCCGGTGATGGGCCGGCGGTTGACGGCCCAGGTAGAAATAGCGGTTCAATTGCCGGCCGATGCCCTATCGGTACGTCGGGAGATGCTGTTGGAGGGGCATGGTCAGTTCGAACTGGTCAGTCCGGCTGTTCCGTAGAACCAATGAAATTGGCCAGCTCGGCGGTTTCCGGTCTGGCGAACAAGACTTTGGGGTCACCCACTTCATGCACCTTGCCCTGGTGCATGAACACCAGTTTGTCGCCGACCTCACGGGCAAAGCGCATTTCGTGGGTCACCATGATCAGGGTCATGCCGTCCTTGGCCAGTTGGCGCACCACGCTGAGCACTTCATTGACCAGTTCCGGGTCGAGGGCCGAGGTGATTTCGTCGCACAGCAGCACCTTGGGCGACATGGCCAGGGCCCGCGCAATCGCCACGCGTTGTTGCTGGCCGCCGGACAGACGATCGGGGAAGGCGTCGAACTTCTCGCCCAACCCGACGCGCTCCAGCATTTGTTTGGCCAATTGGGCTGCCTTGGCCTTCGGCACTTTCTGCACCACCTGCGGCGCAAGCATCACGTTTTCGCCGACGGTCAGGTGCGGGAACAGGTTGAACTGCTGGAACACCATGCCGACTTTCTGTCGCAGGCTGCGCAAGTCGGCGCGGGCGGCGTCGAGGTATTCGCCATCGACTTCGATCACGCCATCATTGATGGACTCCAGGCCATTGAGTGTGCGTAGCAGGGTGGATTTCCCCGAGCCGCTACGTCCGATGATCGCCACGACCTGACCTTCATCCACCGTCAGGTCGATGCCCTTGAGTACGTGGTGATCGCCGTAATACTTATGCAGGGCGGAAATTCTAAGCAGAGGCATGCAGTCTCCTTTCCAGGTAGCGCGCACTGAGGGACAGGGGGTAGCAGAGCAAGAAATAACCAAGGGCCACCAGGCCGTAGACCATGAAGGGCTCGAAGGTAGCGTTGGCGAGCATGCCGCCGGTCTTGGTCAGTTCGGTGAAGCCGATGATCGAGGTCACGGCGGTGCCTTTGACCACTTGCACCGAGAAACCCACGGTAGGCGCTACGGCAATGCGCAGCGCCTGGGGCAGGATCACGTAGCGCAGTTGTTCAAGCGGGTTCAGTGCCAGGCTGGCCGAGGCTTCCCATTGCCCATGGGCGATGGAATCGACGCAGCCGCGCCAGATTTCGGCGAGATAGGCGCTGGTGAACAGCGTCAGGGCAATCGCCGCCGCCAACCACGGCGAGATATCCACACCGAGCAGGGCGACGCCGAAGAACACCAGGAACAGTTGCATCAACAGCGGTGTGCCTTGGAACAGTTCGATATAGGTGCGGGCGACATTGCGCGGGAATGCTTTGCGGCTGATGCGCATCGTCATGACCAGTAAACCGATCACGCCTCCGCCGATGAACGCTACCAGCGACAACAACAAGGTCCATTGCAGGCCGGTGAGCAGGTTGCGCACGATGTCCCAGAAGGAAAAATCACTCATCGGCTGTTCCTCATCACAAACCGGCTGCCGATCCAGTTGAGCAATTGGCGAATCATCAGCGCCATGCACAGATACACTAGGGTAGTCAGGGCATAGGTTTCAAAGGCTCGGAAGTTGCGCGACTGGATGAAGTTGGCGGCAAAACTGAGTTCTTCCGTGGCGATCTGTGAGCACACCGCCGAGCCGAGCATCACGATGATGATCTGGCTGCTCAGGGCCGGCCACACCTTGCCCAGCGCTGGCAGCAGTACCACATGGCGGAAGGCCTCGAAGCGCGTCATTGCCAGCGCGGCGGCAGCTTCCAACTGCCCGCGCGGGATGGCCTGGATACCGGCGCGGATGATTTCCGTGGAGTAAGCCCCCAGGTTGATCACCATCGCCAGCACGGCGGCTTGCCACTCGGTGATCTTCAGCCCCAGGGACGGCAGGCCGAAGAAGATGAAGAACAGTTGCACCAGGAACGGCGTGTTGCGGATCAACTCGACATACACGCCGAACAGCCAGGTGAAGGGCTTGATCTTCCACGCCCGTACCACGGCGCCGACGGTGCCCAGCGCCACTCCCAGGATCGCGCCGATAGCCGTCAGCTCAAGGGTGAACAATGCGCCACGCAACAGCAGGTCGGTATTGGCCAGCACCGGCACAAAGTCGAATTGATAAGCCATGGATCAGCTCCGCTTTAGAGGTCGGCAGGCAACGGCTCTTTGAGCCACTGCATTGCGTTCTTTTCCAGGCTGCCGTCGGCCTTGGCCGCGACCAGTATCTGGTTAACCTTTTCTAGCAGGGCCGGCTCGTTTTTATTCACGCCTACGTACACCGGCGAGTCCTTGAGCTTCACCTTCAGCGCCGGAACGCGTTTCGGGCTGCGTTCGCTGATCGCCACCATCACCACGTTGCCGCTGGCGATCAGGTCGACCTGGCCGGCCAGGTAAGCGGCGATGGTCGAGTTGTTGTCTTCGAAGCGCTTGATAGTGGCTTCCTTGGGCGCGACGGCGGTCAACTCGATGTCTTCGATGGCGCCACGGGTCACGCTGATGGTCTTGCCCTTGAGGTCGTCGATGGTACTGATGGGCGCGTCGGGTGGGCCGAACACGGCCAGGTAGAACGGTGCGTACGCCTTGGAAAAGTCGATGACTTTTTCCCGCTCGGGGTTCTTGCCCAGGCTGGAAATCACCAGGTCGACCTTGCCGGTGGTGAGGAACGGGATGCGGTTGGTGCTGTTGACCGGGGTCAGCTCCAGTTTGACCTTGAGTTGGTCAGCCAACATTTTGGCCGTATCGATATCCAGGCCGCGTGGCTTCATGTCGGGACCGACCGAGCCGAAGGGTGGAAAGTCCTGGGGCACGGCGACCTTGAGGGTGCCACGGGCAACGATATCGTCCAGACCGTTGGCCTGGGCGGGTGCCTGGCTCAGCATCAGGCTGGCAAACAAGGCAGTGAGCAGGGCGCTGTAGCGCTTGGTCATGGCAACTCTCCGGAAGAGACGAGGGGAATGTTCTGTTTCGGGTCATTGCATGGCCCATGCCATGACGGTGCGAATGGCCTGGATCGCTGGAATTTGCTGTGTTTTTCTGGTCTTACTGGTCTGAACAGTTCGGGGGCGTTTCGCACCCTTTTCGAGCGTCGACAAAACCGCGCGAGTCCCTTTGGGGCGTCGCTTGCCGAGGGCTGCGAATAGCTTTACAACTAGCCGGTCAGTTGTCTGGAACCCTGAGTCTTTTATGAATTCCATCGCACAAGCCGTACCGGAAGCGGCCCTGCAGGCCATTCGCAAACTGATCAAGGAACAGGGCTTTGCAGCCGGCGATGCGCTGCCGTCCCAGCGCGACCTGGCGGTGCAGTTGGGGGTCAGTCGGGCCTCGTTGCGTGAGGCGTTGTCATCCTTGAGTGCCTTGGGCGTGATCAGTGTGCAGCCGGGCAAAGGCGTGTTCGTTCAAGAGGCCCAGGAAACACCTGGGTTCGCCTGGCCCTTCGCCGCCCAGGCTACGCCGTTGGATATCTTCCAGCTGCGCTATGCCCTGGAAGGGTTTGCAGCGGGGTTGGCGGCGGTGACGCTGACGCTCGATGAGCTGGACTGCCTGGAAGATAACGTCGAAGCCATGCGCAAAGTGCTCAAGGCCGGTGATTTCGAAGCCGCCGCTCGGCTGGACTTCGAATTCCATCAGCGCATTCTGCTGGCCAGTGGTAATCAGGCAATGGTGAGTATTCTGAGCGCCAGCGCCGACGTGTTCCTGGAAAGCCAGAAACTACCGTTCATCCGACCGGAGCGGGCCATGGAAACCTGGCAGGAACACCGCAGGATCTTGCGCGCCCTGGCTCGCCGGGCCAGCACGGCGGCACAGAAAACCATGCAGGAACACGTGCGCAATGCGGCGTTGCGCACGGGTATAGCCTTCGTGACCCCCGTAATACCGTGAGTTGGGCTATACCCAAACTCATGGGTCATCATAGGAAGACTCAATCAGAGGCGGCTTCCTGAACGGGGGAAGGGCGGCTATGATGGGCAACGTTTTTTTTGCTTACAATCCGGAGACATCCATGAGCAACGATCTTATCAAGCACGTCACCGACGCGACCTTTGAGGCCGAAGTACTCAAGGCTGCTGGCCCGGTACTGGTTGACTACTGGGCTGAATGGTGTGGCCCTTGCAAAATGATCGCGCCTGTTCTGGACGACATTGCGACCACCTACGAAGGCAAGCTGACCATTGCCAAGCTGAACATCGACGACAATCAGGAAACCCCGGCCAAGCATGGCGTGCGCGGTATTCCTACGCTGATGCTGTTCAAGAACGGCAACGTCGAAGCTACCAAGGTAGGCGCGCTGTCGAAGTCTCAGCTGCAAGCTTTCCTCGACGCTAACATCTAAGCGCCGACAAAAAAGCCCCGTTAATAGCGGGGCTTTTTCGTGAAACAGGGCTAGACGCTCCCAAACTCAGGTGGTACATTCGGCCCCGCACTGGTTTCTCCACTGCCCCCTGCAAGCCGTCGCCGACGCACTCCTTTTCGATTAGTACGCGATCCTGTCGCCTTCTCTGCGGCGCGGCCTCATTAAGCCAAAAGCTTAATTTCCCCCCCTCCATAAATGATTACGTCATTCCTATATGAATCTGACTGAACTCAAGCAAAAGCCGATTACCGACCTGCTTCAACTGGCCGAAGAAATGGGCATAGAAAATATGGCCCGTTCGCGCAAGCAGGACGTGATTTTCTCCCTGCTGAAAAAGCACGCGAAAAGCGGCGAGGAAATCTCCGGTGATGGCGTGCTGGAGATTCTCCAGGACGGCTTCGGCTTCCTCCGCTCTGCAGACGCTTCCTATCTCGCCGGCCCAGACGATATCTACGTCTCGCCGAGCCAGATCCGTCGCTTCAACTTGCGCACCGGTGACACCATCGTTGGCAAGATCCGTCCTCCGAAGGAAGGCGAGCGTTATTTCGCCCTGCTCAAGGTCGACACGATCAACTTCGATCGTCCCGAGAACGCGAAAAACAAGATTCTCTTCGAGAACCTGACCCCGCTGTTCCCGAC
>NZ_JBOICG010000016.1:0-2605 GCF_050739995.1 Pseudomonas sp.
GCCATAGAGGTAGCCGGGTGAGATGCCGACGGTCAGGCCGTTCAGTTCGTCCAGGGTGCCGACGGGGTGAGGGCGTTCGTTGGCGTAGAACAGCACGAACTCGACCTCTGACAGCGGCTCGCTGGGGTAGAGCAGCAAGGCATCGCGGTCGTGGCTGTGAAAAATATCCAGCGCGCCATCGGCGTGGCCTTGGTCGAGCATGGCCAGGCAGCGCTTCCAGGGCAGGAACTGCCATTGCACATCAACCCCCAGGCGTTGGAACACGATCACCGTGGTTTCATAATCGAGTCCGCGCATGGTGCCGTTGTCTTCGTATACGTAGGGTGTCCAGGGCTCGGTGACAATACGCAACTTCTCGCCATAAGCGGTCAGGCTCAGGCAAGTGAAAAGGGCAGCAGTCAACAGCTTCAAAATGACAGGCATGCCCTGAGATTACGACTCTCCAGCCTTAAAGAGAAGCTCTGGCACAAGCATTGGCGCCAGGTGTCACTTGGCCGGGGAGTCCAGCAAGTGCTCATGGATTGCGGCGAGCCGCTCACCGAGAATCAGGCGCACAACAGGGTTGGCGAACCAATGTTCCAATTGGTGGGCATCGATAGGGCGCTTCTGGCGTTCTTCCTGATTTTGTCGGGCCTTGTCCCACCAAACCGGGCCGCATGCCTGGTCGAACTCGTTCTCGTGCTCGTAGCAGCCGTAGAGGATTTCACGGATGAACTGTTGCTGGTGCTTGGGCAGCAGCAGGGTGATCAATTTGTACATCAGGCGCTGCAAGCGCGGCGGACGTGGCAGGTGGGAGGAGACCTGCCGTGTGTCCGCCAGGGCCTGTGCGCTGGTAGGCGCCGCCGCGTGCTTGGCGATCCACGCCTTGACCTTGGCGCGAAACAGCTGCTTGCGGCTCCAGTAGTGGTGGATCAAGTCCGGGCATTCGCGCACGTTAACGGTGTGGTAGGCGGCGATGGACAGGCAGAACTCTTCCAGGGTGTAGGCGCCCTGGGCGTGGGGGAACAGCTCATCCATCAGTTCGATCGAGCGATCGAGAATGTGCGCATCCTGTTGGGTCAGGCCCATGACGCCGGAGTTGAGGGTCATCATGTCGTCGTCGGCCACGCCCATGTCCAGCAGGCGCTGGTGCAGGGCGGTGTAGAGGATGCTTTCGTGGTTGTCGCCATACTTGGTGTAGAAGGCGTTGCACAGCAGGGTGCCAGGCTGCACGCGTTCGAACAGGGCCATGGGCGAGAGGTGAAAGAAGGTGTCGGTGTCGATCAGCAATGCTACCGGAGACTCTTGCAGTACCTGGCGCAATACCACGTGCTTGGTACGGAAGTGGTAGCCATGGGGCTCGCTCCAGCGTTTGCGCGTGGCGTCATCCAATGGGCGCACACGCACCGGCAGCAGGCGATAAGGTTCAGGGTTGTCACTGAATACCTGGATGTCCACGATGGCGTCCGGGGTGTCCTGCAGGAACGCCAGTGCGCTGGCGATGCTGAATACCGCTTCCTGATGGTAGGTTTCGGCACCGAATACCAGGTAGACCAGCTGCGGGCGGGAAGTCGGGGACACTGTGTTCATGGACTGCGGGATTCCGTGGCTACGTAAAACGAAAAAGGCCCTCGTCTGGACGAGGGCCTTGGCACAACCGGGCAAACCTTAGCGTGGCAGCTTGAGGTTGTTCCAGATGGCAAGGCTGGGTTCAGCCTGGTTCAGGGTATAGAAATGCAGCCCTGGCGCACCACCTTGTAACAATTGTTCGCACATTTCGCTGATGACCTGCTCGCCGAACGCCTGGATGCTCTTGACGTCATCGCCATAGGCTTCCAGTTGCTTGCGCACCCAGCGTGGGATTTCAGCACCACAGGCATCGGAGAAACGCGCCAGCTTGCTGTAGTTGGTGATCGGCATGATGCCCGGCACGATTGGGATGTTCACACCCATGGCCCGTACGCGCTCGACGAAGTAGAAGTAGCTGTCGGCGTTGAAGAAGTACTGGGTAATCGCGCTGTTGGCGCCGGCGTTGGCCTTGCGCACGAAATTTTGCAGATCGTCTTCGAAATTGCGTGCTTGGGGGTGCATCTCCGGGTAAGCCGCCACTTCGATGTGGAAGTGATCGCCGGTTTCTTCACGGATGAAGCTCACCAGGTCATTGGCGTAGCGCAGCTCACCGCTGGCCATGCCCATGCCGGACGGCAGGTCGCCACGCAGGGCGACGATGCGCTTGATGCCTGCGGCCTTGTACTGGGTCAGCAGACTGCGCAGGTCAGCCTTGCTGTCGCCCACGCACGACAAGTGCGGAGCGGCGGGAACTTGGACTTGGCTTTCCAGCTGCAGCACGGTGTTGATCGTGCGGTCACGGGTCGAGCCACCGGCGCCGTAGGTGCAGGAGAAGAAGTCGGGGTTGTAGCTGGCCAACTGCGTAGCAGTCGCCATCAGTTTTTCATGCCCAGCATCGGTCTTGGTCGGGAAGAACTCGAAGCTGTAGCGACGGTCTTGGGACATGGTCGTATCCTTGGAAACTCAAAAAACCGGAAGTATTCACCGATTTAATGTGGGAGCGGGCTTGCTCGCGAAAGCGGTGTGTCAGTCACCGGATGCATCAACTGACGTAGCG
>NZ_JBOICG010000017.1:0-1636 GCF_050739995.1 Pseudomonas sp.
TGCCTGCGATGGCGGTGGTTCAGTCCGCGCATTTGTCACCGCTGTACCGCAATCGCAGGCAAGCCAGCTCCCACAGAGAAGCGCGCGTGTTTCTTCAGTCGAAGCGGTAGATGTCCATCCCCAGGGCTCCCATGGTGAACCCCTGATGTACCACGCTGAAATCACCACCCGCTCCGCGTGCAAAGTACAAAGGCAGCAAGTGCTCGTCGCTTGGATGACTGCGCACGGCATGCGGCGCCTGGCGACGATAGTCGTGCAGTGCGGTTTCATCGTTGGTTGCGAGTTTTTCCACCATCCAGTCGCGGAAGTCTCGTGCCCAGGGCTCGATGGTTTCAGGCCCGGCACGCCAGTCCAGTTCACCCAAGTTATGGGTGATGCTGCCGGAGCCGATCAGCAATATACCCTGTTTACGCAGGCCGGCGAGGGCGTGCCCGACACGGGTTTGCAATGCAGGGCCCATGCGGCTGGGCAAGGAAACCTGGACGACCGGGATATCCGCCGCCGGGTACATCAGTGACAACGGCACCCAGGTGCCGTGGTCGAAGGGGCGGCGATCATCGATGCGTGCGTTCAGGCCATCGGCGTGCAGCAATTCGACAATCTCGCCGGCCAACCGCGGGTCGCCCGGTGCCGGGTACTGCACGGCAAACAACTCGCGCGGGAAGCCGCCGAAGTCATGCCAGGTTTCCGGGGCGGCACTGCCGCTGACCAGCAGTTCGTGGCTTTCCCAATGCGCCGACACCACCACAATCGCCTTGGGGCGCGGCAGTTCGGCAGCCAGGCGTTGCAGCGCAGGGCCGCTGGCACCGGGTTGCAGGGCAAGCATGGGCGAACCGTGGGAAATAAACAGGCTGGGGAGCATAAGTCGGGTCCTGAGCGTTAATATGTGCTCATCTTCAATCAGATCATTGATCTAAATCTAATATAAGTTTTAGCCCTTTTTGATCGAATTTTCCGGGTGATTCCATGGAGCCTAAATTCTGGCAGGACCGTTGGGCGCGCAATCAGATCGGTTTTCACCTACCTGAGGTCAATCCTTGTCTGCAACGACACTGGCCGCTATTGGGCCTTGCCGAAGGCTCCAAGGTGCTGGTGCCGCTGTGTGGCAAGAGCCTGGACTTGATGTGGTTGGCAAGCCGAGGGCTGCGGGTGTTGGGTGTGGAGCTGTCTGAGCAGGCGGTTGAGGCGTTTTTCAGCGAACAGAACCTGACCCCGAGAATCAGCGAGCGGGGCGTGTTCAAGGTGTATCAGGCGGATTTGATCGAGATTTGGTGTGGCGATTTCTTTGCCTTGGGTTCTGAGCCGCTGGCTGATTGCACTGCGCTGTATGACCGTGCCGCACTGATCGCGTTGCCGCCATTGATGCGTGCGCAGTACGTCGAGCATCTGAATACCCTGCTACGTCCAGGTTGTCAGGGGTTGTTGATCACCCTCGATTACGATCAGGCGCAAAAAGCCGGGCCGCCGTTTGCAGTGACGGATGATGAGGTGAAGGTGTTGTTCGGTTCGGACTGGACCTTGGAGACGCTGCAAGAGCAAGACGTGCTGGGGGAGAGCTGGAAGTTTGTGCAGGAGGGCGTCACGCGGCTTGACGAGCGTGTCTATCAGCTGACGCTGCGTTGACCAAGTCGCCGTC
>NZ_JBOICG010000018.1:0-5301 GCF_050739995.1 Pseudomonas sp.
CATAAGTAACTGACACACTGCCATCGGGGGCAAGCCCCCTCCCACATTGGATCTTCACTGTGCCAGAAATTGTGTTTACCAACCTGCAGGCGTTATGACTTTAATCCTAGGTATCGACCCCGGTTCGCGCATCACCGGTTTTGGCGTGGTGCAACAGACCCCGCGTGGCTGCGTGTATGTGGCCTCGGGCTGCATCCGTACTGGCGCGGGCGAGTTGGCCGAGCGTCTGCAGATCGTCTATCGCGGCGTGCGTGAAGTGATCCAGACCTACGGGCCGGTCACCATGGGCATCGAAAAAGTCTTCATGGCCAAGAACGCCGATTCGGCCCTGAAGCTCGGCCAGGCCCGTGGCGCCGCCATCGTCGCGGGTGCAGAAGAGGGTATGGAGATCGCCGAGTACACCGCAACCCAGGTCAAGCAGGCCGTGGTTGGCACCGGTGCGGCTAACAAAGAGCAAGTGCAGATGATGGTCATGCACATGCTCAAGCTTACCTCCAAGCCACAGATCGACGCCTCCGACGCCTTGGCCATCGCCATTTGCCACGCGCACACCCGTTCAAGCCTGCTGCCCCATGGCCTCGGCACGGCACGCAGTCGTGGCGGGCGGCTGCGTCTCTGATAGCATCAGCGCAATCGTTATTTCCGGTCAGGCTTTGATCTGACCCCAAGCTTTAAGGATCGAACCGTGATTGGACGCTTGCGCGGCACCCTGGCTGAGAAACAGCCGCCGCACCTGATTCTGGATGTCAATGGGCTGGGGTATGAGCTGGAAGTGCCCATGACCACCCTCTATCGCCTGCCATCGGTCGGTGAGCCGATTACACTGCACACTCACCTGGTGGTACGCGAAGACGCGCAATTACTTTATGGTTTCATTGGCAAGCGCGACCGTGACTTCTTCCGCGAGCTGATCCGCCTGAATGGCGTGGGGCCAAAACTTGCGCTGGCGCTGATGTCCAGCCTGGAAGTGGATGAGCTGGTACGCGCGGTTTCGGCCCAGGACACCTCGGCATTGACCAAGGTGCCGGGTGTCGGCAAGAAAACCGCAGAACGCCTGCTGGTGGAACTCAAGGATCGTTTCAAAGCCTGGGAGGTCGTACCCAGCATGTTCGCACTGGTGCCGAACCAGCCGGATATGCCGGCGGCCCAGGTCGCCAGTGCCGAAAGCGATGCCGTCAATGCGCTCATTTCCCTGGGCTACAAGCCGCAGGAGGCGAGCAAGGCGGTGTCGGCCATCAAGGACAAGAACCTGAGCGCTGAAGACATGATCCGCCGAGCCCTGAAGGGAATGATTTAAGTGATTGAAGCTGATCGTCTGATCGCGGCCACCGGCCCACGCGACCGTGAAGAAATCCAGGACCGGGCCATTCGCCCCCTGAGCCTGGCCGAATATATCGGCCAGCCTACCGTGCGCGAGCAAATGGAGCTGTTCATCCAGGCTGCACGCGGGCGCAGTGAATCCCTGGACCACACGCTGATCTTCGGCCCACCGGGTCTGGGTAAAACCACCTTGGCCAATATCATCGCCCAGGAAATGGGCGTGTCGATCAAGTCCACCTCCGGCCCGGTGTTGGAGCGACCAGGTGACCTGGCGGCGCTGTTGACCAATCTTGAGCCCCACGATGTGCTGTTTATCGACGAGATCCACCGGCTCTCGCCGATTGTCGAAGAAGTGCTGTACCCGGCCATGGAAGATTTCCAGCTGGACATCATGATCGGCGAAGGCCCCGCAGCCCGTTCGATCAAACTCGACTTGCCGCCATTCACCCTGGTGGGCGCGACGACCCGCGCGGGCATGTTGACCAACCCGCTGCGAGACCGTTTCGGTATCGTTCAACGTCTAGAGTTCTACAGCACTGCCGATCTGGCGACCATTGTCAGCCGTTCGGCGAGCATTCTCGGTTTGCCGCTGGACCCGGAGGGAGCGTTTGAAATTGCCCGTCGGGCCCGGGGCACGCCACGGATTGCCAACCGTTTGCTGCGTCGGGTACGCGACTTTGCCGAAGTGCGTGCCAAGGGGCACATCACCAAGGCGGTGGCGGATCTGGCCTTGAACCTGCTGGATGTGGATGAGCATGGCTTCGATCATCAGGATCGGCGTCTACTCTTGACCATGATCGAGAAGTTCGACGGTGGCCCGGTAGGTGTGGACAGCTTGGCGGCGGCGATCAGTGAAGAACGCCATACCATCGAGGATGTGCTGGAGCCGTATCTGATCCAGCAGGGTTACATTATGCGTACCCCGAGGGGGCGAGTCGTCACGCGCCACGCCTATCTGCACTTCGGGTTAAACATTCCGTCACGATTGGGCGAGATGCCTGTAGTAGACGAATTCCTCGACGCAGTGGACGATTAAAAGCTTCACGCCAGACGATTTATCCGAGGTTTGTGCTGTCCTAGTGGCTGGTGTCGTCATTCAGTCGTTAGAAATGTTTCAGACAATGAAAAACAGTTGCCCAGCCGGATTGGCAACCTGAGGAGTAAGCACTAGAGTATGCGCGCGCAAAACGGGGATCAGTCGTTCGCACATCGCTGTCGCGTTTATTACGAGGACACCGATGCAGGCGGCATCGTGTATTACGTCAATTACCTCAAGTTCATGGAGCGGGCTCGAACCGAGCGGCTACGGGAGCTGGGCTTTGCCCAATCCGAGCTGGTAGGGGAGGACCTGTTATTCGTCGTGCACTCCAGCGAGGCGCGCTACCACGCGCCGGCGCGGTTGGACGACGAGCTGTTGGTAAGCGCTGAAGTAATCGAATTGAACCGTGCCAGCCTGCGTTTCAAGCAGCAGGTCAGGCGGGCAACGGATGCAACGCTGCTCTGTGAGGGGCAGTTCCTGGTGGCCTGTGTGCGCACCAATAGTTTGAAACCCCGGGCCATTCCCGAAGCTCTACGTGCGGCCTTTGCCGGCGTAAGCGGCGCGGGTAAACAATCAAAGCAGGAGATTTAGCGTGGAACCTACCGTCGTCGACCATTCCTCCATGTGGAGCCTGGTCAGCAATGCCAGTGTTGTGGTTCAACTGGTCATGCTGACCCTGGTAGCCGCATCGGTTACCTCTTGGGTCATGATTTTTCAGCGCAGCAACCTGCTGCGTGCCGGTCGACGTGCCCTGGAGAGCTTTGAAGAGCGCTTCTGGTCGGGTATCGACCTGTCCAAGCTGTATCGCCAGGCCGGCAGCAACCCGGACCCGGATTCGGGCGTTGAGCAGATCTTCCGCGCCGGTTTCAAGGAGTTCTCCCGCCTGCGCCAGCAACCCGGCGTTGACCCGGAAGCAGTGATGGAAGGCGTGGCACGCGCCATGCGCGTTGCCATCTCCCGCGAAGAAGAGAAGCTGGAGCAGAGCTTGCCGTTCCTCGCCACCGTAGGTTCCGTCAGCCCGTACATCGGCCTGTTCGGTACCGTGTGGGGGATCATGAACTCCTTCCGTGGCCTGGCCCAGGCGCAGCAAGCGACCCTGGCCACCGTGGCCCCGGGTATTGCCGAAGCCCTGATCGCCACGGCGATCGGCCTGTTCGCTGCTATCCCCGCAGTAATCGCCTACAACCGTTTTGCCGCTCGCGGCGAAAACCTGATTGGCCGTTACTACACCTTCGCCGACGAATTCCAGGCGATCCTGCACCGTAAAGTGCACACCAGCGAAGAATAAGCAGGTACTTCCCGATGGCTTTAATCACTCGAGCTCGAACCAAGCGCAAGCCGGTCGCCGAGATGAACGTAGTGCCTTACATCGACGTGATGCTGGTGCTGCTGGTGATCTTCATGGTGACCGCGCCGATGCTCAACCAGGGTGTGAAGGTTGACCTGCCCAAGGTTTCCAGCGAAGCCTTGCCCCAGGACAACAATACCCAGGTGCTGACGATTTCGATCAAGTCCGACAAGACCTATTACTGGAACCTTGGCAGTGAAGTCGATACTCAGAAGCAGCAGGACAAGGCGCTGACCTTGCCGGCGATGACCGACGCGGTGACCAAGATCATTCGCTCCGGCAACGAAGGTGGCAAGCACACCCAGGTCTTCATCCGCGGCGACAAGGCGGTCGACTACGGTTCCGTCATGGGCGCCATGGGCGGGCTGCAGAAGGCCGGCGTCGGTAATGTTGGCTTGATTACCGAGGCGCCCTGATGCAGCAACAGCGAGAGCCGTCCGCCTCGGAAAGCTACTTCTGGCCTAGCGTCTGGGCAATTGCCCTGCACGTCCTGGTGTTTGGCATGCTGTTCGTCAGCTTCGCCATGACACCGGACCTGCCGCCAGCCAAGCCGATCGTGCAGGCGACCCTGTATCAGCTGAAATCGAAAAGTCAGGCCACCACCCAGACCAATCAGAAGATTGCGGGTGAGGCCCAGAAGTCGGCTGCGCGCCAGACTGAAGTCGAACAGATGGAACAGAAGAAGGTCGAGCAGGAAGCGGTGAAGGCTGCTGCGGAACAAAAGAAAGAAGAGGCGGCTCAAAAGGCCGAGGAATCGAAAAAGGCTGACGAAGCCAAGAAAGCTGACGAGGCGAAAAAGGCTGATGAAGCCAAGAAAGCCGAGAAAGCTGCCGAAGCGAAAAAGGCCGAAGAGAAACAATTGGCTGATATAGCCAAGAAGAAATCTGAAGAAGAAGCCAAAAAGGCTGCCGAAGAAGAGGCCAAGAAAAAGGCCGCTGAAGAGGCCAAGAAAAAGATAGTCGAAGACGCGAAGAAGAAAGCCGCCGAAGACGCCAAGAAAAAAGCTGAAGCAGACGAGGCGAAGAAGAAAGTCGCCGACGACGCGAAGAAGAAAGCTGCCGCCGACGCCCAGAAGAAAAAGGCCCAGGAAGCAGCACGTAAATCCGCCGAAGAGAAAAAGGCCCAGGCCTTGGCAGATTTGCTCTCCGACACGCCGCAGCGTCAGCAAGCCTTGGCCGATGAGCGTGGTGATCAAGTCGCAGGCAGTTTCGACGACCTGATTCGGGCACGGGCAGCAGAAGGCTGGACACGTCCACCTTCGGCACGCAAAGGCATGACAGTAGTGCTGCAGATCGGCATGTTGCCGGACGGTACGGTGACTTCGGTCAGCGTGGCCAAGTCCAGTGGTGACGGTTCGTTCGACAGTTCGGCGGTTGCCGCGGTCAAGAACATTGGCCGG
This sequence comes from Pseudomonas sp., assembly GCF_050739995.1. Taxonomy (GTDB): domain Bacteria; phylum Pseudomonadota; class Gammaproteobacteria; order Pseudomonadales; family Pseudomonadaceae; genus Aquipseudomonas. The sequence continues at coordinate 5,107 of NZ_JBOICG010000018.1, forward strand.
TTGACCGAGATGCAGGGAATGAAACCAAGCGACTTCGCTCCCTATCGTTCATTCAAGATGACATTCACACCTGAGGATCTAGCCTTGTGAGAAACCTTCTTCGAGGAATGCTTGTCGTTATTTGCTGTATGGCAGGGATAGCGGCGGCGGATGAAAAGAACATCCTGGTCACCAGCGGTAGCGATCGGGCAACCC
>NZ_JBOICG010000019.1:0-5737 GCF_050739995.1 Pseudomonas sp.
ATGTAGGGCTGCATCGACACCGTGGTGTCGACCACCAACACCACGGCCGTTCGGAAAGCGTCGGCGCTGGCTGCAGGTACAGCCGGCTTGCCGACGCTGCTTCCCGGATCGATGGACGCTACATTGAGCAACTGCACCGGCTGGCCGTTTTCGTCGAAGCTCTCTTTGGAATCGAAGATCGGCAACAGGTAGAACTGATTCTGCGGCACGGCGCTGGCGGTCGGTTCCAGCGCCAGCACTTGCTGATTGTCTTCGCTGTTTTTCTGCGCCTTGGCCAATACGTTTTTGGCCGCTGCCGGATCAGCCAGCAGCTTTTCCACTTCGCTGGATTGGCGCAGGAACATCACCGGCGATCGGCCCGAACGCTCGGTGAACTTGAGCACCAGACTCTGCTTCCAGTCGCTGATCTGGGCGGCAGGCAACCAACCATCGCTGCGGCCATCGGTGGCGGCGCCGACGCGTACCCACGGGCTGCCATCGACGTCTTTGCGCTGGTAGACGTAGAGCACGGAGAACGCCGGCAAGGCTTTACCAGGCGTGGCACCCGCTTCGCTGGAAAGCTTGGCCCCAGGCTTGCTGAGCACGCGTTGGAACAAGGTCTTTTTGCCAGCCATCAGCAAGGGGCGCTGACCGCCGTCCGCGTCGGCAACGGCGGTTTTCAACTCGGGCGGTGGTGTTTTCGGGATGACAGCGACAGGCGGTTCGACAGGCTTATCACTGCCGCTCAACCACCAATAACTGGCGCCACCAATGGCCAGAGCAACTGCCACAGCCACCGCCGCCAATGCCAACACCGGCCCTCGATGCTGTTCGCTGTGCTGCGTAGACGCGGGCGGCACCACAGGCTGGCGTACGGGCTGAGGCGGTGCGGTCGGGATCTCGATGGACTCCGGCGTGATGCCTCCCAGGTCAAAATTCATCGGGATCGGCAAGGGCCGTACCAGCGTGGCTTCCAGTGAATCGGCCGGGAGCTGATCGAGCGCCAGCAACAACGCCGCCGCATCCGGGAAACGATCCGCCGGGTCCTTGGCCAACAACTTACGCAGCACGCCTTGATAACGGCCATGATGCACCGGAAGTTCCGGCAACGGCTCGGTCAGGTGAGCCAGCGCCGTGGACAACGCATCGGTGCCGCTGTAAGGCAGCTTGCCGACGAGGATTTCATAGAGCACCACACCCAGCGCGTACAGGTCGGCGCGACCATCGATCTCCTGCCCCCGCGCCTGTTCCGGACTCATATAGCTCGGCGTGCCCACGGCAAAACCGGCCTGGGTGAACTGGGTGCGATCATCCAGGGACTTGGCGATGCCGAAGTCCGACAGCACCGCCGTGCCATCGGCGCGGAACAGAATGTTGGCGGGTTTGACGTCGCGGTGCACCAGCCCCTGGGCATGGGCATAACCCAACGCCGAGGCGATCTGGCGGATCAGCGTCACGCCCTGCTCCGGCGTCAGCCCCGCGGCAATGCGCTCTTTGAGCGTGCCATTGGGCAGGTACTCCATGGCCATGTAATACAGCTCACCGACATTGCCAATGTCATGGATGGTCACCGTGTGCGGGTGTGAAAGCCGCGCCAGGGTCTTGCCCTCGCGCAGGAAGCGTTCACAGAAGGTCGGATCAGCCGCCAGCGCCGCCGCCATCACCTTCAGCGCCACCTTGCGCTCCAACGAGCGCTGGGTCGCCAAATATACGCTGGCCATCGCGCCTTCACCGATCTCGCCTTCGATGTCATAGCCCGGGATCACGATGTTCATGGCGACACCTTCACGACAATGGTGGTGATGTTGTCCGGCGCTCCCCGGTTGAGTCCGAGGTGCACCAGGCTGCGCACGATTTCATCCGGCGCGTCATGCCCAAGCACTTCGCGGATTTCATAGTCTTCGACCGTCTTGTTCAGGCCGTCGCTGCATAGCAGGTAGCTGTCACCGGGAGCGATCAACAGGTCGACGATGGCAACCTCCAACTGGGCCTCCACACCCACTGCGCGGGTAACGATATTGGCGCGAGGGTGTACGCGGGCGTCGGCTTCGCTGAGCAGACCGCTGTCTTGCAGGTCCTGCACGTAGCTGTGATCACGAGAAATGCTTTCCAGCACGCCGTCGCGCAGGCGGTACAGGCGACTGTCCCCGGCCCACAAACACACACCGCGCAAGCCGCGTGCGGCGAACACCACCACGGTGCTGCCCATCATGGTCACGCCACGGTTGGCGGTTTCTTCGCGCACGGTCGCATTGATGCGGATCAGGTCATTACGCAGCGCCGCCGAGTATTCATCCAGGGATCGCCCCACCGGCACCTGGCGCAGGCTGTCGACGATCAGACTGCTGACGTAATCCCCTGCCGCATGCCCGCCCATGCCGTCGGCCACCACCCACAGGCGATTTTCCGGCAGGTCCAGGCACGCGTCCTCATTGACCTGACGCACCATGCCCACATGGCTTTTGCTCGCGGATTTGAACGTCGACCCCATCTACACCACACCTTCTTGTCCGAGCAAAAACTGCGCAAAATCATCGGCGGCAGGCAAGCCCTGGCACCGTAGTAAACCGGGAGAAATGCGTTGCGACCCACGGCCCCACCACAGGCTGGAACCGGCGCACGCCTGTTCGGCGAGCGCGGTCATCCGGCTGTGGGGCAGCGTGGCGTTCACCCGTTGCAAACCGGCGAAACGGCTGTCTACCGCGCGCGGCTCGCTGGCCGGGATGCCCAGGTTATCCACGCCATCGTTGAAGCTCTCGAACGTGGCACCAGCGTCCAGAGTACTGAGCAGCAGTGCTTCGGCCTGCTCGAACCAGATGTCCGGCCCACCCACGAGGGAGGCGGGATTGGTGTCCTGATCCAACATGGCCACCACCGCCAACGGGAAGTAGCGCCCAACCCGATCAATGCTCGGCATCACCACACCCGCCGCCGCATCCGGCCCGCACACACCCGGCGCCAGCACGAAGCGCCACAATGGGCTGACCAGGTACACGCTGAGCCAGTCGCCACCCAGGCGGTTCTGGCTGGCGAGCAAACCCGCTGCCAGCCAGTTGTCCCACGGGCCGATAAAACTCTGGGGCAAGGCGCGGCTGACAAAGTCACCGCGGCTGGCCAACTTGCCGTAGAAACCCAGCGTGGTCATAACCGCTCCGGCAGGCTGAAACCGCTGAGTACCCGGCTCTTGAACGGGTTGAAGGCGCTGTTGGCACGTAACTCGTAGGCGATGCTCGCGCCGTCGACCCGCAGGCGCAGGTTGAAGCGGTCCGGTGAATTGCCAGCAGTGAGGTCCGACTGCTCCAGCAGACGGAACCAGGCCCATGGCCCGTCCAGGGTCACGCCGGAACGGCCACTGGCCGACGGCGGCATGATGGAAATACGCACCACGCCGATGCTGCCGGGGTTCGGCCATTGCATCGCCACTGGGCGGCTTGGGCCGTGGTCGTAGCTCAATTGTTGGCCGTCGAGATCGAGCAGGAACTGTGTGATGGTCGGGTCCATCGACACCGGCTTGAGTTCGAAACGCACGATGGGCTGGGTGCCCCCGGCGCGGAAGAACGCATCACGAATCGTCGCCGCACGCTGGAAGGTTTGCAGCACACCCGGCGCAATCCCAAGCTTTTGTGCCGCGCCAGGCTGCCAGCGCCAGGTCGGGGTGGACGTGTCCACGTACGGCTGCAGGTACTTGCGGAAGTAGTTGTCCATCACCCCGCCCACGCCGAAAAACTGACCGAAGTCATCCAGGGTGGCGTCCCGCGCACTGCCCGGCGACATCGGGTAACGCCCGGCCAGGGACTGGCGATACACGTTGACCACTTCGCTGACCCAGGCCGCGTTCAGTTGGTTGCGCACGCCGCCCATCATGCTGTTGGTGGTGGAGTTGACCACCGACTTGACCATGCCCTGCACCAACGGCGGCTGGCGTTCGGCGTTCAGACTGACCCGCGTGGCCGCAGCCGCCGCCTGGTTCTTCGCCTCACCGAGCAAGGCATCGCCACTGGCGCCGACCATGGCGCTGACCTGTACATACAGCGCGTTCATGTCCGCCAACAGACCATCGATGGCCGCTGGCTCGCCTTCATTCTTGCTGACAATGCTGTTGAGTTCGGCAAAGTGCGCGGTCACCGGATCGTCTGCCGCAACGGGCGCATTGGCGGTTGGCTGCTCCTGGCCGAGCAGGTTGCCCAGGCGCTCCTTGAGCTTGTCGACGCCGCCTTCCACCGGCACGCCTTTGGCCGCCAGCTGGCGTTCTTCGGCTTGCAGGTCGGTTTCCTTGGCCACTGCCACCAGCAGTTTTTTCAGTGGCGATGTGGGGCCGGAAATCACCCGCAGCACGTCGGCTGCCTGGGCCACGCTGGTGATCGGCACGAAGTCGATGTCGGCCAGCAGCGCGTCCCACTGGCGCTGGTAGTCCTGGAAATACAGACGGCGCACATCACCGGCCAGGCTCACCACGTTCTGCTGATCGGCCGGCTCGCGGCCCAACACCCATTGCTCTTCGGCGAGGGTGCCGGTCTGGTTCAGGCTGCTCAACAGGAACGCCTGACGATAGCCCTTGGCAGTGAAGAAACCACTCAACGGCTCGCCCAGGGGCTTGCCGCTTTTGCGGCTGAACACCAGCGCCGCATCGCGGCCCGCCGCTTCGTTGATACGGAAATCCGGGATACCGTCGGGCAGTTTCTGGCGCTTGACCCGATCGTAGACGCGCTGGGCCACCGGCAGTTGCTGCAACTGGCGACGCAGGTCGTCGATCAAGCGTGGGTCGAGGCGCGCACTCGGCGGGTGGCGGTCGAACAATGCCTGCAAGTGCCCGGCCAGCGCCTGGCGCTGATCGCCAGGCAGGTCGCGGGGCAGGTTGCGGTCCCAGTCCAGGGCGATCCAGGCCTTGATGAATGCCGGGTCGTAATGCTCGCTGTCGGCCAGCATGAGGTAGGCCTTGAGGCCTTCGTAGAGGAAGTCAGAGTTGCCGCCTGCGTGCAGTTGTTCTTCAATGCGCGTCACCAGGCGCGGAGCGAAGACGGCGATCAACAGTTTGCGGTACACACTGCTGGATTCGGCTTCGAGCATATCGCCCTGATACAAGCCCAAGCCTTCGGCCCAACTGGGCGAATCACCGGCCAGGTTCTTCACCGCATTGAGCAACGGCAACACCGCGAGCACTTCGCGCTGGGCGGGACTCAGGTTTTGCACCGCCTGGCCCAGTGGCGCGACCTTCTGATCGACCTGGGCGATATACGCCTGGTTGGCGCGGTAGCTCACCCACCACAAGCCGCTGACCACCACCACCAGCGCCACAGTGGCCGCCAGTACGCCGCGTGCAATCCACTTGCGCCGACGCTCGACCTTGGGGTTGACCCCCACCAAGCCACGCTCGGCAAAGGCCACGGCGTTGAACAGTTTTTCGATGAAGTAACTACGCCCGGTACCACTCTGGCGCGCCAACTGCTGGCGATCCAGGTTCATGCTTTGAGCCATCGCGCCGATCAGGCGATCGATCGGGCTGCCTTCCTGGGTGCCGCTGGTGAAATACACGCCGCGCAGCAGTACACGCTCTTCGAAGGCGTTGGGTTTGAACACACCTTCGAGAAAGCTTTGCAGGCAATCCTTCAACGCACCGAACTGCTGCGGGAAGCCATAGATCAGGTCACGCCGCGCCGGGTCACGCTCCTGTTGCAGGCGTTCCACCAGGCGTTCGGTGAGGCGTTGCTCCAGGCCGGCGAATTCGCTTTGCAGGTGCGCCAGCGGGCTGTCGCTGTGC
>NZ_JBOICG010000020.1:0-10692 GCF_050739995.1 Pseudomonas sp.
GTATCGGCGCTGGCGGGCTGGCGCTATTGAGCCGGTACTTTTTCCGCAGCCGTTAAACGAAAACGGGCCTGCGTATGCAGGCCCGTTTGGGTAGGGATGAAAGCGCTGTCAGCTGTTAATCGCTGCCTGCAGGTTTTCTTCAAACTCCGCTTCAAGCGCACCCTCGTTCACTTTGTTGGCTGGCAGGCCTTTCCCGGCAGCGCGTGGCTTGCCCTGCAGTTTGCCGAACAAATGTTCCAGCGCGTGCTCCAGCTTGATGGCTGCACCGTCAATCGCCTGTTCCAGCGTATCGGCTTTATCGCAGACCGAGATCGGTTGATGGCCCTTTGGCCGTGCTTCCAGACGGCAACTCAAATCATGGGGACCGGGCTTGTCGCCGTTCTCATCCCGCAGGTAGACCTCAACGCGGGTCAGGTGTTCTTCATAACGTTCGAGCGTGCTCTCAATGGTAGTACGTACCCACTCCTCCAGTCGGATGCTGCTTTCAATATGGTTATCGCTATTGACTTGGATTTGCATAGTTCTTCCCTTATTTCAGCTAGCTCGCGGGAGGTCACAACTGCAACACCGATGTGGTGAAACCATGACCTCTTGATTACACAATTGAGCAGTCAGAGAAACAATTCAACCCCTTTGCAAAGATAAATCCCACATTACAAATTAAGTCTGACTACGAGCAAAAACGCTGTTAGGGTGGGGAGTTAGTTGCATCTTCCTACTCCCTTCAAACCTTACAATTGCCCCTCTCCCAACGGGTGCAATCCACGAAAAATCCCCGCTTCTTCCACCAGCCAGTCATGCACCGCACGCACGCCCGGATGATTCAGCGCGCCCGGCGCATACAGCAGCACGTAACGCTTGTGGTTGGGCACGGCCACGCCGAATGGCACGATCAAGGTGCCGCGCTCCAGCTCATCGTTGAGCAAGGTACGCCGGGCGATCGCGACGCCCATGCCGGCGATCGCGGCTTCAATGGTCAGGTGATTGCGGTTGAAGGTGTGCCCGCGCCGCACATCAGCATCGTGATAGCCGATGGCATTCAGGTAGAACTCCCACTCGGCGTACTCATAACTCCCACGCCAGGCGGTGATGTCGTGCAACAGCGGGAAATGCACCAGATCCGCCGGACCGTGCAACGGTGGCCGGCCGCGCAGCAGGCTGGGAGCGCACACCGGGAATATCTGCTCGTCCAGCAGGGCTGTGGATAACAAGCCGGGATAGCTGCCGTCGTTGAGGTCAATCGCCAGGTCAAAGTCGCCCTCATGCAGGGCGATACTGCTGTCTTCGGCCACCATGCGCAGCTGGATATCCGGGAAACGTTGCTGCAAACGCGGTAAACGCGGAGTCAGCCACTTGCCCAGAAACGACGGGATGGAGCGCAGGCGCAAAGTGCCGCTGATCATACCCGCGTCCAACCGCTGCAATTCGGCATCGATGCTGCCGTAGGCCTCCCCCACCGTTGCCGCCAAACGCTGGCCCTCGGCACTCAGTTCAACCCCACGCGCCCGGCGATGGAACAACCGAAACCCCAGGCGTTCTTCCAACTGGCGAATTTGCTGGCTCACCGCCCCCGGTGTGATGTGCAGTTCTTCGGCGCAACGAGTGAACGACAGGTGCCGTGCCGCACAGGAAAAAACGTGTAACCAGACGTAGGTCTGACCGTGGAGAGGGCGAGCCATAGGGTTTAGTCCTGCTAAAGGGTTTCTTAGGATAATTCGTTGGTCAGTGCCGATCCAGAGGATCAGTATCGCGCCAATTGCGCTCGTCCTACAAAAATGGCAGCGATTTCTACTCCATTGCTTGTAAGGCTTTAGCATGACTATCAGTGTTTTCGATCTATTCAAAGTGGGCATCGGCCCGTCCAGCTCCCATACCGTCGGCCCCATGCGGGCGGCAGCGAGCTTTGCCCAGGCACTGACCGATCAACACTTGCTGAGCGACACACGCCGGGTCGAAGTGCGCCTGTATGGCTCTCTGTCCGCCACCGGCGTCGGCCACGCCACCGACCGCGCCTGCGTCATGGGCTTGATGGGCGAGTGGCCGGATCAGGTCGACCCGACCTTGATCAACACCCGTATCCAGCAACTGCGTGAGTCCGGCCGGCTGTTGCTTGCCGGCACCCAGGACATTGCCTTTAACTGGCACACCGACCTCCTGCTGCTGGACGAAAGCCTGCCCTACCATCCCAACGCCATGTCGCTGCACGCCTACGGTGAAAACGGTCTGCTGAGCGAGCAAACCTATTACTCGGTGGGTGGCGGTTTCATCATCGAAGCGGCTGAAGCGGCCTCAGGCGTTGCTCCGACCAGCGATGTTGAATTGCCCTACGACTTTTCCAGCGCGGTCGAATTGCTGGCCTTGTGCAACAAGCACGGCTTGCGGGTTTCCGAACTGATGATGGCCAACGAACGGGCGTGGCGCAGCGACGAAGACATCCGCAGCGGCCTGTTGCATATCTGGTCGGTGATGCGCGAATGCGTGGAGCAAGGCCTGCGCGACGAAGGCATCTTGCCCGGTGGCCTGAATGTGCCCCGCCGCGCGGCGAAACTGCACCGTAGTCTGCTGGAAATCGGCAAGCCGAATGTCATCACCTCGACCCTTTCCGCGATGGAGTGGGTCAACCTGTTCGCCCTCGCCGTCAACGAAGAGAACGCTGCCGGTGGACGCATGGTGACGGCACCGACTAATGGCGCAGCAGGGATCATTCCGGCCGTGCTGCACTACTACATGAAGTTCAACGCCGATGCGTCCGACGACGATGTGGTCAATTTCTTCCTGGCGGCCGCCGCCGTCGGCATCCTGTGCAAGAAAAACGCCTCGATCTCCGGCGCCGAAGTCGGCTGCCAGGGCGAAGTCGGCTCGGCCTGCGCCATGGCCGCTGCCGGGCTGGCCGATATTCTCGGCGCCACCCCTGAGCAACTGGAAAACGCCGCCGAAATCGGCCTGGAGCACAACCTCGGCCTGACCTGCGACCCGGTCGGCGGCCTGGTGCAGGTGCCGTGCATCGAGCGCAACGCCATCGCCGCCGTGAAGGCGATCAACGCCACGCAAATGGCCCTGCGCGGTGACGGCAAACACTTCATTTCCCTCGACCGGGTGATCCGCACCATGCGCGATACCGGCGCCGATATGCATGACAAATACAAAGAAACTTCACGGGGCGGCCTGGCGGTCAGCTGGGTGGAGTGCTGATCGGAGCACTGCTACCCGCCCCAACGTGAGCCCGCGCAAAAATAATAACGAGGCAATACCGATGACTGATGTACGTACACCCGCTGCCGAAAGTCCCGCTGCCAGCATTACAACCGTGAGCAAAGGCTGGACCAAACACGACACCACCTGGATGCTCGGCCTCTACGGCACCGCCATCGGCGCCGGCACCTTGTTCCTGCCGATCAATGCCGGTGTCGGCGGCTTCTGGCCACTGATCGTGCTGGCGCTGCTGGCCTTTCCGATGACCTTCTTCGCCCACCGTGGGCTGACGCGCTTTGTGCTGTCGGGCAAATCCGGCGACATCACCGAAGTGGTCGAAGAACACTTCGGCGTCGGTGCGGGCAAACTGATCACCCTGCTGTATTTCTTTGCGATTTTCCCGATCCTGCTGGTGTACAGCGTGGCGCTGACCAACACCCTGGGCAGTTTCATGGAGCACCAGTTGCACATGGCGCCGCCACCCCGGGCGATCCTGTCGCTGGTGCTGATCCTCGGGTTGATGGCCATCGTACGTTGCGGCCAGGGCGTGATCGTCAAGGCCATGAGTGTGCTGGTGTACCCGTTCGTCGCCGCCCTGTTGCTGCTGGCCTTCAGCCTGATCCCCAACTGGAACGGCGCCTTCTTCGCCTCGGCCGGTGAAGGCATGCCGCTGCCGCTGTTCTTCAAGACCCTGTGGCTGGCGATTCCGGTGATGGTATTTTCCTTCAACCATTCGCCGATCATCTCCGCGTTCGCCGTCGACCAGAAACGTGTCTATGGCGCCCAGGCCGAACGCAAAAGCAGCGGCATCCTCGCCACCGCCCACGGCATGATGGTGCTGACGGTGATGTTCTTCTGCTTCAGTTGCGTGCTGGCCCTGTCACCCGCAGACCTGGCGGCCGCCAAGGCGCAGAACATTTCGATCCTGTCGTACCTGGCCAACCACTTCCAAACACCGGTCATTGCTTACGCCGCACCGTTGATTGCGCTGGTGGCGATTACCAAATCGTTCCTGGGCCACTACATCGGCGCCAGCGAAGGCTTCCAGGGCTTGATCGTCAAATCCCTGCGCGGGCGTAACCGTTCGATGTCGTCCAAAGCGCTGGAACGCTGCACTGCACTGTTCATGGTGCTGACCTGCTGGGCCGTCGCCACGTTCAACCCAAGCATCCTGGGCATGATCGAGACGATGGGCGGGCCGATCATCGCGTGCCTGCTGTTCCTGATGCCGATGTACGCCATCCGCCGCGTGCCATCCCTGCGCCAGTACTCGGGCCAGTTGTCGAATGTGTTTGTGGTAGTGATCGGGCTGATTGCGCTGTCTGCGATCGTTTTTTCCGTGTTGCCCTGAAATCGAACACCGACCTAAAGAACAACACGAAACAAATGTGGGAGGGGGCTTGCCCCCGATAGCAATCCTCCAGCCGAGTATTCATTGGCTGACACACCGCTATCGGAGGCAAGCCCCCTCCCACATTGGGACCTCAACGTCTGACAAGTCGCTATACGGCACGCCCCTTGCTGTACAGCCTCTGAGGCAAACGGACCTTGTGAAACCTCAGCGACGGAGTGGCCGGTGGTCAGGCAACGCGAACTATTCCCGACACCGGCCGTCAATGACTGCATGTTCCTATCAGGCGGTAACGCACCATGGACAATCCATTTCAGATCATCACGGACACTTTCACCCCCCACTACCGCGTCAACCTGAGTATCCAACGGCTTGATGGCAGCATCATGCTCACCCTCTCGAACGAGACAGGCGTGGTGGCCAAGCGCATGATCAGCGCCGCACAACGCAACGACCCGCAACGGCTCAGACGGCTGGTGCAAAGCATCCAATTCGGCATCGCCATCGAACAAGGCCACAGCGCCATGGAAATCCTGGCAGTGATGACGGACGGCGACAGCCACAAACTCCTGCAGCCGCCACCTTCTCGCACCCTGCCCTTCAGCGTCGGGCTTTAAAGCTCACCCTTCTCGGTGTCCTGGCTCGCCTCGCCCTTGCGACGCGGGCCTTCAACCTTCACCGAGGGGAATGCCGACGAAGCGTAACGCACCACCAGAATCGAGAAGGCCAACAGCAGAATGCCGCCGCACAGGTAGATGATGCCGATGTCCGGCGGGTTGTGGTGGGACACATTGGAGATGAGCAGTCGCGTCAGTGCGGTGATCGCCACATAGATCAGGAAGCGCACTGGCATGTGGTTGGTCTTGAAGTAAATCCCGACCATCGCGCCCAATTCCAGGTAGATGAACAGCAGCAAGATGTCGTCGATCTTAATGTGACCGTTCTCCAGCATCCCCAGGAATTCCATCACCGCCGCCCAGGCCGTCACCGCGCCAATGGCGAACAGCGCCAGGTAATGGAACGACTCGACAAACAGGTTACCCAGCGACTCGGCCAGCCCATGCACGTTCTGGCGCAGCCTTTCGGCCCAGTTGATTTTCACGATGATACTTCCTTAGGTCGGCTCGACCGGATAATGCGGGTTGGACGTGACGGTTGTTCTGCATGCAGAAAAAAGGCCAGTAGCTAGGAAATAAGATGATGGCTGCGTGAGATGAGGCACGCCAAACCTGCATTTCCCGACTACATTAAAAAACTGCTACCCAAACCCCACGGTTTGGCTTACCCTTTTAGCTGTATATAAATACAGTAGTCGCAAAAGACAACTATCGTGAAGGCATGTGAGGTGGTGAATGGCCGTCGAAGTGGTATACCGCAGCAGCCGAGATCTGGAGCGTTTGTTCATGGATAAAGCCGAAGCTGACCGTCATGACAAGATGCTTGAACTCGCTGAGTTGCTGGCAGAAGTGTTGCAAAAAGCCGTGCCGTCCCTGAGCGAGCAGCAGGTGGAAGAGGCTGGGATCTACATGGCGAAGAATCGTGATGTATTTGCCAAGGCGTTCAAGAGCCAACCGGACGCGTTGTCCGAGTTGCTGAACCCTGCGGCGGAATAAAGCCCGAATTGAACAGGCCCTGAGTCACTGACTCAGGGCCTTTTTAATGCCTGGGTTATTTGTACAGCAGGCGCTCGGCCAGCTCATCCGCCACACGGGCGGGGGAACGTTTTTCGGCTTGGGCGTGGGCAAAGATTTCGGTCAGGCGCGTGCCGATGTTCGACAGATGAGCAGTGATGCTCGGCAGTTCGGCGCCACCGTGCTTGAGGGCAACGTAGATCAGGCCTCCGGAGTTGATCACGTAGTCCGGCGCATAGAGGATGCCGCGCCCTTCCAGTTGATCGGCAATGTCCAGGTTGGTCAGTTGCGCACTGGCAGAACCAGCCACGGCGGCGCAGCGCAGTTGGCCGACGGTGTGACGGTTGAATACCGCGCCAACCCCGCAGGGCGCGAGGATGTCGCAGGGGGTGCTGAGCAAGGCGTCGTTGGCGATGGGGTGCGCGCCGAGTTGCTCCATGGCCAGTTGTACCTTGCCGTGGTCGATGTCGCTGACCAACAGCTCGGCACCCGCCGCATGCAGTTGCTCAGCCAGGGCATACCCCACATTGCCCAGGCCCTGGACTGCCACGCGCAAGCCTTCAAGGTTGTCGCTGCCCAAGCGGGCCATGGCGGTGGTGCGGATGCCGGTGAACACCCCCATGGCGGCGTGGGGCGCAGGATCGCCAGCGGCGGTGGTGCTGGTGACGAAACGGGTGTGCTGGGCGATGCAATCCATATCCGCGACCGAGGTGCCGCTGTCGATGGCAGTGATGAAACGGCCGTCGAGTTTTTCGATGCAGCGACCGAAGGCTTCGAACAAGGCAGCACGGTTTTCCACATGCACGGGGCGGATGATCACCGCCGTACCGCCGCCTACCGGCAGGCCAGCCAGGGCGGCTTTGTAGCTCATGCCTTGGGCCAGGCGCGCAGCGTCCGCCACGGCACTTTGATCGTCGGGGTAAGCGAGGTAACGACAGCCGCCCAAGGCAGGACCCAGGCGACTGTTGTGGATGGCGATGATCGCCTTCAGCCCGGTCACAGGGTCGACGCTCAGGTGCAGCGATTCAAGGCGGGTGCTGTGCATGAGCGCAAACATCAATGAGCTCCCGAATCACTTCTGGTAGTGGCCCAAGTATAGGCTTGCGGTAAAAAACTGCTGGACTGCACTGGAATAAGGCTCCCGATTTTGTAGGCCGCAAGACATAAGGAAGCGGGATATTTCTCAAGACGCTGGACGAAAATACACAGCAAGGCTAAAACGGGGCATCCGCCGGAGAACGCAATGAATCCCCGCCAAGCCTTTTTCGCCTGCCTGGAACGTTCACCCCCTGCGCTGTTTGAAGCGGCGCTGTGGATTGCCGCCGAGCACGACCCTGCCGTGCAGCCGTTGCTGATCCTGCAAGATTTTACCTTGCTGCAACAACAGGTCGCGCTGGGTATGCCCATGTTGCCGGCAGACGAACTGGGCCAGCCACTGTTGCGGCGTTTGAACGACCTGGGGTTTGCCCAGGATGACTTCACCCCGCTGCGCCCCGCCGCCGCCCTGCTGGACAAGGTGCTGCAACGCAAGCGCGGGCAGCCCTTGGCCATGGGGCTGATTGCCTTGGAGATGGCACGCCGCTTGGACATCCCCATGGTGGGCGTGAATTTTCCCGGGCACTTTCTGCTGCGGGTGCCCGGCGCCGACCATCTGCTGGACCCTTGCGGCGGTCGACGCCTGTACCCCAATGACTGCCGTGAATTGCTGCACCGTCAGTACGGGCCGAACCTCAAGTTGCAGGCCGACCACCTGCACACCGCCGAACCACGCGCGATCTTGCAACGGCTGTCACGTAACCTGCGCCAACTGCATCTCTCCAATGACGCCCCGCTCGATGCATTGGTCGATGCCGAGCGCGTGCTGGAACTGGGCAATGCCAGTGCCGCCGACTACCTCGCCCGAGCCAGCCTGTATCAACGCCTGGACTGCCCAAACGCCGAACGTTTTGACCTGGAACACGCCCTGCTGCTCAGCGAAGATCCGATCCAGCGCCTGCGCCTGGCCGAACGGTTGGGGCATCTGCCGCCCAACACCGTGGTGCATTAAACCTGCGGTTCCTTAAGGATATCGGTATGCAACGGGCTCTTCGGCTCGCTCACGACGGGCGAACGCACCTGAATAATCAACAACGCCGCAATCACCGCCGGAATCGCGCAGAAGAAGAAAATCTGCTGCACCGGAATGTGCATCGCCAACAGCATGCTGCCAAACAGCGGCCCCAGGATTGAACCGAATCGTCCCACACCCAAGGCCCAACCCGTGCCGGTCGCGCGCACGTGTGCCGGGTAGAAGTTGCTGGCGAAGGCATTGAGAGTCAACTGGCCGCCAATGATGCAGAAGCCGGCGGCGAACACGCAGGCCACCAGATACCGTGGGTTGTCATGGTTCAGACCCAACAGAAGGGTGCACAGCGCCGCTGCCGCCAACACTGCGGACAACAGGCGCACTTTACTTTTCAGGCGGTCGGCGAACCAGGCCATGCCAATGGCGCCCAGGGTGCCGGCGAACAGGAACATCGACGTCACCAGGTTGGCTTCTTTCAAGGCCAGGCCACTTTCCAGCAGCAGCGACGGCAGCCAACTGATCATGAAATACAGCAGGATCAGGCTGACAAAAAAGGTCGCCCAGATCAGTAAGGTCGGGCGTGCGTAGCCATTACGGAACAACTCCACCACCGTCAGTTTACTGCCCTGTTCCTGCTGGTTTTCGGCCTCGGTGGCCAGTGGTGGCTGCCAGTTGGGCAGCATGCGCGCCGTGACCTTTTGCAGCCGCAAATAAGGCGGCGAATCACGCAACAAACGCGGCAGGGATTCCGGAAGCAGCCACACCAGGAATGGGAAGAGCAGCAGCGGCGTCACACCGCCCGCCAGGAATACCGCCTGCCAACCGTAGTTTTCGATAAACCCCGCGGCGACAAAACCACCCGCCGCGCCGCCGAACGAGAAGCCGCACGCGGCCAACGTCACCATCAAGGTGCGCAAACGGGGCGGGGAATACTCCGACATCAATGCCATGGCGCTCGGCATCGCACCGCCCATGCCAATGCCACAGATAAAGCGCGCAGCCATCAGTGTGGTCAGGGAGTTGGCGAAGACCATCAGTACCGTGAGGCTGGCGTAAATCAGCACGCAGCCCAGCAGGATGCGCCGCACACCAAACCGGTCGGCCAGGGGCGTCACCAGCAACGAGCCCAGCGTCAGGCCCAGCAGGTTGGCACTGAATACAGGGCCGAACGCGGCTTTTTCCAGGCCCCAATCCTTGGCCAACGCCGGCACCACATAGCCCAGCACCTGGGCATCGTAGCCATCGGTCACCAGCAGCAGCGCCAACAACAGGAGAATCAACCACTGATAGCGCGACACCGGACGGGCATCGAGTGCCGCGCGAAAGCTGGCAATCTGATTGTGCATCGCAAGGTACCTATTATTGTTCTATGGATGACGCCGACCTAAATGTGGGAGGGGACTTGCTCCCTCCCACATTGGTTTTGTGCAAGTGTTGGGGGTTAGGGGGTGTCTGGTTGATTGGCAGGGTGGGCTTGAATGAACGCCGGATGCTGCGCCGCCAATGCCGCCACCCGCCCGATACGCGGATACGCCACCAACGGCACCTTGAAACGCTCGGCCGCATACAGCTGGGGAATCAGGAAAGCATCCGCCATCCCGGGCTGCTCGCCAAAGCAAAACCCTTTGTCGCCAATCAGTTGCTCCACGGCGCCCAAGCCCTGGCTGATCCAATGGCCGATCCATTCCAGCAACTGCGCCTCGTCATGCCCCCACTTGCGTAGCAGGTTCTGGGTACTGGAGTTGTGCAGCGGGTGAATATCGCAACCGATGATCGACGCCACCGCACGCTCATGGGCGCGGGTCGCCAGGTCCTTGGAGAGCAGCGGTGCCTGTGGATAACGTTCCTCCAGGTACTCGATGATCGCTGGCGACTGAATCAACAGCTCGCCCTCATCAGTCCGCAAGGCCGGTACACGGCCCTGGGGGTTGATCGCCAGGTATTCCGGCTGACGGTTCGCACCACCCGCCGGCACCAGCAAGTTGACCGGCACGGCGGTGAAATCCAGCCCCTTCAGCGCCAGGGCGATACGCACCCGGTACGACGAGGTGGAACGGTAGTAAGTATAGAGTTCCATCGCCCTGCCCCCTTAGCGCGCCGCGACCACGGTACCCCGGCATTCGCCGAAGCCAATGGAGGTAAACCCTTCGCGGCTGCAACGGGCGCGCAGGATGATTTCGTCGCCGTCTTCGAGGAACTTGCGCACCTCGCCGGAGGCCAGTTCAATCGGCTTTTTACCACCTTCAGTGATTTCCAGCAGGCTGCCGAACTGCCCCGGCTGCGGCCCGGACAAGGTGCCCGAACCAAACAAGTCCCCAGCTTGCAACTGGCAACCATTGACGCTGTGGTGTGCCACCATTTGCGCCACGGTCCAGTACATGTGCTGGGTGTTGCTCAGGGTCAGGCGATGGGCCGGCAGGTTCTGCTCGCGCATCGAGGCGGTGGTCAGCAGC
>NZ_JBOICG010000021.1:0-5863 GCF_050739995.1 Pseudomonas sp.
CACTCTCGCCTATCGGGATGACGGTGGCGTGCAGATTTTTTGGGTTGTGCCGAAGGAAGATTGATTCAATGAGTGCCCGCTTTATTGCCGTGTTTTGCCTGTTTTTTTCCGTCACCGCCCACGCCCAAGCGCCTAGAACCTTCAGCGAAGCCAAGAAAGTCGCCTGGAAGCTCTACGCCCCGCAATCCACTGAGTTCTATTGCGGCTGCAAATACACAGGCAACCGTGTGGATCTGAAAGCCTGCGGTTACATCCCGCGTAAAAACGCCAACCGCGCCGCACGCATCGAATGGGAACATATCGTTCCAGCGTGGCAGATCGGGCACCAGCGCCAATGCTGGCAGAACGGCGGACGCAAGAACTGCACACGCAATGACGAGGTGTTCAAGCGCGCCGAAGCTGATTTGCACAACCTGGTCCCGAGCATCGGCGAAGTGAATGGCGACCGAAACAACTTCAGCTTCGGCTGGCTGCCGGTACAAAGCGGGCAGTACGGCTCATGCCTGACTCAAGTGGACTTCAAGGCCAAGAAGGTCATGCCGCGCCCGTCCATTCGCGGAATGATCGCTCGCACGTACTTTTACATGAGCAAGCAGTACGGCTTGCGCCTGTCAAAACAGGACCGCCAACTGTACGAAGCCTGGAACAAGACCTATCCGGTACAAACCTGGGAGCGTCAGCGCAACCAGACCGTGGCTTGTGTGATGGGGCGCGGCAATGAGTTTGTCGGCCCGGTGAACCTGAAAGCCTGCGGTTGAACGTGGGCGGCACTCCCGCCCAACCTGCCCGTTACTGCGCGGGCTTGTGCTCGATGACTTGCGACTCGGTGTCGTTCTTCTTGGCACGCGCCAACTTCTCGGTCAGCAGTGTTTGCTTGGCTTCGGCTTCGGCCTTGCTGGCAAACGGCCCCAGAAACACCTCGTCCTTACCGTCTACCTTCACGATGTAAAAACTGAAACCGTGTTCCAGCAACCAAGCGGTAAGGTCGGTGATCGCCTGCAGCTTGTGATCTGGCGGGCCAACCCACACATCCCATTCCTGAGCAGCAATTGCACCGGTCTGTGGCTGGCTTTCGGTCACGGCAGGCTTGGCCTTGGGGGCATCGACACTTTTACCTTCACCGCAACCGGCCAATGCCAACACCGCAATTGCCATCGCTACTTTACGCACTGCCCTGCTCCTTTGAGGATAAAGAGGCAACTTTACCATTCACTGTCTATTCTGGCCGTCATAAACGTTGGCTTAAACAATGCGAATGATGTATCGCAGACCTGTATGATGCCACCATGGGAATTAATGTCGCCTCTACGCGTCCTAGAAAGAGGCAGTCACAGGGAAGCGCTTAGCAGTAAGCTACACACATCCGACAACGACCCTGTCTGAAACATGTGTCCTTAAAAGTAATCAAGGAGAACTCCATGCTTATACTCACCCGCAAAGTCGGTGAAAGCATAAACATCGGTGATGACATTACGATCACCATCCTGGGCGTCAGCGGCCAGCAAGTTCGAATCGGCATCAACGCCCCCAAGGACGTTGCCGTGCATCGTGAGGAAATTTACCAGCGTATCCAGGCCGGCCTTACGGCACCGGACAAAAACCAGACTCCTTGACGCAGCCCGAGTAGCCAGCCTTTTCATCCATACTGACGGCTGGCGAAAACCCATTCAGCCTGCTCGCGTTTGCTCACGTGACCAGCGCGCCTTACCGATTTTTTCTTCGCAGCAAGATGAAACTGTCATGAAGCCTGGAACTTGCTGCGCTATTCGCAGCCGAAGCTTCTGACAATCATCCTGCCATCT
Organism: Pseudomonas sp.; assembly: GCF_050739995.1. GTDB lineage: Bacteria > Pseudomonadota > Gammaproteobacteria > Pseudomonadales > Pseudomonadaceae > Aquipseudomonas. Next base: position 1,803 of record NZ_JBOICG010000021.1, read on the forward strand.
GTGTGCATCTAGGAGCACGTCGATGAGGCCTCCAGCAACACAACCGCTTATTTCCAGATCCTGGATCATCGCCCTGTTGATTGGGTTGTTTTTTCTAGCTGCTGGATATGGTCTGAGGTTCGAAATTGAACGCGTCAGCGATACCAGCGCTCACTCGTGGCTGGACCTGACGCTATTGCTATGTGGTTACCTGCTAGCGTTCTGCCTCAAGCCGATCCAAAAGGCGGTTCTGCGTAAATTATGCCAACGTGCAGCCCTGCGTGAACACCAGAAGGCCGTACGCTGACATCTCTTCTTACGCTATCAGATCACCGGGATTTACAGAGCCACAACAGCACTTATGCTTGGTGTTTTCACATCAGCCAACCAACGCGCCCAGGTACAACCAACCCTCCGTATCGCGCCGGGCTTGCAATCCCTCATAGCCTTCAATGCGGGCATGCGCTGTCGCCATGGGTGTGAGGTGGGTCGAGGTGACGACCATTACATCCGCTCCCGCTGCTTCCCCCGCTCGAATACCCACCCCCGCATCCTCGAACACCAGACAGTCCTGTACCGGCACGCCCAAGCGTTGCGCACCGAGCAGATAACACGCGGGATCGGGCTTGCCACGGACGACATCTTCGGCTGTCACCAGCACTGCCGGCGCAGCGATTCCCGCCGCTTGCAGCCGACGCAATGCCAACGCCTTGGGTGCAGACGTGACCAGCGCCCATTGCTCACTCGGCACACTGTTCAGAAACTCGATAGCGCCGGGAATTGCCACCACCCCCTGGACATCGTCGATTTCAGCCTCAGTGATCCACTGTGCTTCGATCTCCGGGTCAACGCCTGGTAACGCCTGGCGAGTAATGGTGTCGATGGCCCGAGCGCCATGGATGGTGGTGAGAAACGCCTCCACATCCAAGCCATGGCGCTCAGCCCAGCGACTCCACACACGCTCGGCAGCGGCAATGGAATTAAGCAGCGTCCCATCCATATCGAACAGGAAGGCACGGTAACGCTGGGTAAATGCGGCGGGGCCAGGGGCAGACACTGCTGGGCTTTCCTTCTATTCGCGGACATAGGCTGACCCCGATGCAATCTACGGATCACGCCATCGCATTACAACCTTGTGGTTTCGAAGGGTTGGCCAACACAGTAGAGGTCAGCATTCTTGCAGGGGCCGATCAACTCACCTGTCCGCCCGTTTCAGAGACGTCCACCGTGGTCCGCCACGCCGTCAGTATTGCCACCTGCAAACCTTCAACCAACGTATCCAAAGCCATTGATGGCTGCCCTGAGTCAGCCACCTGCTCCGGCAGGCTCGGCACATGGATAAACCCACTGCGTATGCCTGAACCCACCAACGTATGCTGCAATTGGTAGAACACCTGATTGCACACAAACGTACCTGCGGTCTGCGAAACCGACGCAGCAATCCCCACCTCGCGCACCGCCTTGACCATAGCCTTGATCGGCAACGTGGTGAAGTAAGCCGCAGGGCCGCCGCTCACCACAGCCGTATCGATTGGCTGCGCCCCCAGGTTATCGGGGATACGCGCATCGTTGAGGTTGATTGCCACCCGCTCAATGGAGATATCACTGCGCCCGGAAGCCAAGCCGGTAGCAATCACCATGGCGGGGCGCAGTTCCTCGATCAGTTGAGTCAAGTGCTCCCCTGCCGTAGCAAATGCACAGGGTAAACGGCGCGCCAAAATCTGCACCTCATCACCCCATTGCACACCGTCCAACTGACGCACAGCCTCCCAAGATGGATTGACCGGGTCTTGATCGAATGGCTCGAAGCCCGTCAACAATAGGGTTTGCATCTTGCCCTCACATCAGTAGGTAAAGCAGAACAATATTGACCACCAGCATCATCAACGCTGTTGGTAACTGAGCCTTGATCACTGCGTTCTTGTCGGGCAGCTCCAGTAACGCCGCAGGAACGATATTGAAGTTGGCCGCCATGGGGGTCATCAACGTACCGCAATAACCCGAGAACATACCGATCGCCGCCATCACAGCCGGGTTGCCGCCATAGATCCCCACCAGCACTGGCACACCGACCCCGCCGGTCATGACCGGAAACGCCGCAAACCCATTGCCCATGATAACGGTAAACAGCGCCATCCCGAGCACGTAAACCATCACCGCTACCAACTTGAAATCCAAGTTGATGTAGGTGGTGGTGACATGGGCGACCGCTGTACCCACCCCAGCTTCATTGAATAGCAACCCGAGCATTGCCAGCATTTGGGGTAGCACCATGGCCCAGCCCAAGGCTTCTGTAAGGCGTCGGGATTCGCGCAAGGCTTGTACCGGCGTGTCGCGGGTCAGCCAGCAGGCCAGGCCGAGAGCGATCAAACAACCAATACCCAGGGATACGAACGTGGTGTTTTTCGGGTCCAGTAACGGTATGCCAGCAATCTCGGTGTGCTTGAGCAATACAGAACCAATCACCGTCGTGAGGGGAATGGCCAGTGCCGGGATAAACAGCTTGTGACCCAGTCGACCTGCGCTGGCGCGGGAAGCCTTGTCATGCAGCTCGGCATGCGCACCTCGACCCACGCCACCCAGCCCGGCGATCAGCGCCATGATCACGACACCCATTCCGATGACCACCGAAGGCAAGCGCTCCCCGATCAAAAACGGAATGGCAAACAACAGCCAGAACAGAGCACTGGACCAACGCTTGGGATGGGTGCGGTCCATCAGGATCATGCCTGCGGTAATCAGCAACAGCACACCAGCAAGCCAGTAGAGGTATTCAATGGAGATGATCATTGCACCGCCTCCACGGAAGCGGCGGTAGCGCCGGCCAGCTCACGGGTAAGCCTGCGATCAAATCGATGCAAGCGGATCGCATGAATGATGAAGGCGCAGATTGCCGTCGGAATACCCCACACCGCAATGTGCAGCGGCTCCACATCAATACCTGAGCCCAGCAGGAAGGTGTGCATCAGCGCGATCGCACCAAACGCGACAAAGATGTCCTCACCGAAAAACAGCCCGACGTTGTCGGTGGCCGCGCACATGGCCAACACCTTGTGGCGCTGCTTGTCCGGTAATTTACCGTAGCGCTTTTCCGCAGCGCCTTCGGCCATTGGAGCCAACAGTGGGCGCACCATCTGCGGATGGCCACCCAGGCTGGTCAGACCCATGGCCGCCGTCGACTCACGCACGAACAGGTAAATAATCAACAAGCGCCCGACGGTGGCTCGTTCAAATCGCGCAATCCAGTTTTGAGCATGCAAGCGCAGCCCATGACGTTCCAGCAGACCAATGACTGCCAAGGGCAACAACAGAATCAGTTGTAAGGCACGCGTCTGAAGAAAGCCATCCCCCATAGTGGCGAGGATTTTTTCCAATGGAAAATGGGCTGCGAACCCGGTGGCAATAGCGGCGGCGGTGACCACCAAGAGCGGATTGAAACGCAAGACAAAGCCAACCACGATGACAAGCACGCCGATCAACGGCCATAGGTTCACAACAGTTTGCATGACGGTGAGGTCCTTAAGTGCGCGCTGCGGCGCCATTAAAGCAGGATGTGAACCAAGGGTTCACAGCGTGAAAGTGGCGGGCAGTCGGCTCGGTTTTTTATTGTTGACCCAGAAGGTCGAGCGTCAGTGGCCGCATCTTTGCCGCTTGGGACAGGGGGTGTCCAACAAGAAAAATTGTTGCTGCAAACCAATAAATTTTGTGGGTAATTGGAGGCGGAGAATCTCGTGCCGTGCGGGAAATCAGCCCTGATGCTTTTGGAAAAGCATGACCCAGCACACCACAGTCGAGCGAAGATGCATGAGCCTAATCACACCAGACGGGCTCGACAGTGAAGAATCCCACCGGGAATCTATACTTGAATGAGCAGTTGCGCGCTCGCGCGCATGAAGCGCGGCAATATCGCCGATAAAAGAGGATGGCCGTTATGTACGCCGGACAAATGAATATGGCGACAACTACAACTCTAGGTGAATTTCGGTGCCAGGTAGTGGTTCAAATCATCTGCCTGTTATCAGTCGCGACGCTTTTTTGCTGACAACAAAAAAGGGCCCACCTTTCGGTGAGCCCTTCTAGAC
>NZ_JBOICG010000022.1:0-6082 GCF_050739995.1 Pseudomonas sp.
GTGTCAGGTTGAGTATCTGTACCTGATCCACCGCTATCGGGAGCAAGCCCCCTCCCACATTTGATCTCCGGTGTTCTTTAGCTGGCGATCAGTTGGCGCAGTACGTAGTGCAAGATGCCGCCGGACTTGAAGTATTCCACTTCGTTAAGCGTATCGATCCGGCACAACACCTCCACCTTCTCGCTACTGCCATCCTCCCGCGTAATCACCAGCGTCAGGTTCATCCGTGGCTCGATCTCGGTATCGGTCAGCCCCAGGATGTCGATCTTCTCCTTGCCCGTCAGCTTGAGCGTCTTGCGGTTCTGGTCCAGCTTGAACTGCAACGGCAGCACGCCCATGCCTACCAGGTTGGAGCGGTGAATACGCTCGAAACTCTCGGCGATCACTGCCTTGACTCCCAGCAGGTTGGTGCCCTTGGCGGCCCAGTCACGGCTGGAACCGGTGCCGTACTCTTGCCCGGCGACCACCACCAGCGGCGTGCCCGAGGCCTGATACTTCATCGACGCATCGTAGATCGCCATCTTCTCGCCAGTAGGGATGTACAGCGTATTGCCGCCTTCCTCGCCGCCGAGCATTTCATTGCGGATACGGATGTTGGCAAATGTGCCGCGCATCATCACTTCATGGTTGCCCCGGCGTGAGCCGTAGGAGTTGAAGTCACGCGGTTCCACGCCTTGTTCGCGCAGGTAGCGACCGGCGGGGCTGTCGGTCTTGATGTTGCCGGCGGGGGAGATGTGGTCGGTGGTCACCGAGTCCCCCAGCAGGGCCAGCACGTTGGCGCCCTTGATGTCCTTGATCACCGGCAGAGGCCCGGCAATGTCATCGAAGAACGGTGGGTGCTGGATGTAGGTGGAGTCTTTTTGCCACACGTACGTTGCGGCCTGCGGCACTTCAATTGCCTGCCACTGCTCATCTCCGGCAAACACCTCGGCGTATTCCTTGTGGAACATGCTGGTGCTGACCTGGGCCACCGCATCCGCGATTTCCTTGCTGCTCGGCCAAATGTCCTTGAGGTAAACAGGCTTGCCATCTTGGTCGTTACCCAACGGCTCGCTGCTGATATCGATGCGCACCGTGCCGGCGAGGGCATAGGCCACCACCAACGGCGGAGAGGCCAGCCAGTTGGTTTTCACCAGCGGATGCACGCGGCCTTCGAAGTTGCGGTTGCCGGACAGCACCGAAGCGACGGCGAGGTCGGCCTTCTGGATGGCTTTTTCAATCGGCTCCGGCAAGGGGCCGGAGTTACCGATGCAGGTGGTACAACCGTAACCCACCAGGTCAAAGCCGAGTTTATCCAGGTATTGGGTAAGGCCCGCCGCCTTGTAGTAGTCGGTGACCACTTTGGAGCCTGGAGCCAGGGAACTCTTGACCCAAGGTTTGCGGGTCAGGCCCTTTTCCACGGCCTTTTTCGCTACCAGCCCGGCCGCCATCATGACGCTGGGATTGGAGGTGTTGGTGCAGGAGGTGATGGCTGCAATGACCACGGCGCCGTTTTTCAGGCGATAGGTCTGGCCGTTGTGTTCATAGTCGGTTTCACCCACCAGGTCGGCATTGCCCACGGCGACACCGCCGCCGCCTTCACTTTCCAGGCGGCCTTCTTCTTTGTTGGTGGGTTTGAATTGCAGGTCGAGGAAGTCGCTGAACGCCTGGCTCACATTCGGCAGCGATACGCGGTCCTGCGGGCGTTTCGGCCCGGCGAGGCTGGCTTCGACGCTGCCCATGTCCAGCGCCAGGGTATCGGTGAACACCGGCTCCTGGCCCGCGTTGCGCCACAGGCCTTGGGCCTTGGTGTAGGCCTCCACCAGCTTGACAGTTGCTGCTGGGCGACCGGACAGGCGCAGGTAATCCAGTGTCACGTCATCGACGGGGAAAAAGCCGCAGGTGGCGCCGTATTCCGGGGCCATGTTGGCGATGGTGGCGCGGTCCGCCAGGGGCAGGTCGGCCAGGCCGTCGCCGTAGAATTCGACGAATTTACCCACCACCCCTTTTTTGCGCAGCATCTGGGTGACGGTCAGCACCAAGTCGGTGGCGGTGATGCCTTCCTTGAGCTTGCCAGTGAGCTTGAAGCCGATCACTTCCGGAATCAGCATCGACACTGGTTGCCCGAGCATCGCCGCTTCCGCTTCGATACCCCCCACGCCCCAGCCGAGTACGCCCAGGCCGTTGATCATGGTGGTGTGTGAGTCGGTGCCGACCAGTGTGTCGGGGAAAGCATAGGTGCGGCCGTCTTCGTCCTTGGTCCACACGGTGCGGCCCAGGTATTCGAGGTTGACCTGGTGGCAGATGCCGGTGCCGGGTGGCACAACGCTGAAGTTGTCGAAGGCGCTCTGGCCCCAGCGCAGGAAGGCGTAGCGTTCGCCGTTGCGCTGCATTTCGATGTCGACGTTTTGCTCGAACGCGCTGGTGGTACCGAACTTGTCGACCATTACCGAGTGGTCGATCACCAAGTCCACGGGGGAGAGCGGGTTGATGCGCTGCGGGTCGCCCCCGGCCTTGGCGACGGCGGCGCGCATGGCGGCCAGGTCGACCACGGCGGGCACGCCGGTAAAGTCTTGCATCAGCACCCGGGCGGGGCGGTATTGGATCTCTCGGTCGGACTGGCGCTCTTTGAGCCAGGCGGCAATGGCCTTGAGGTCCGCACCGGTGACGGTCTTGGCGTCTTCCCAGCGCAGCAGGTTTTCCAGCAGCACCTTGAGCGACATCGGCAGCTTGTCCAAGTCACCCAGGCTCTTGGCGGCCTCGGGCAGGCTGAAGTAGTGGTAGGTCTTACTGTCTATTTCAAGGGTCTTAAGGGTTCTCAGGCTATCAAGCGATGACATGACACAACTCCTTATGGTCCGCACGGCTACGGACCTGACGGGACGAACAGAGCTATCACGTTAGCCCTGTTTTCATTAGCAGGCTAATAACTGGACTCTATCGTTAAGTCCAAGGTTCCGAACTCCGTTATCATGCGCGGGTTTTCATGACAGGTATTGCGATAGCGCAATCCAGTTGCCAGGAGAGTTGATGAACACCCTTTTTATGCATTGCCGCCCGGGTTTTGAAGGCGAAGTCTGTTCCGAGATCGCGGAACACGCCGCGCGCCTGAACGTTTCCGGCTATGCCAAAGCCAAGACCGGCAGCGCCTGCGCCGAATTTGTCTGCACCGAAGAAGACGGCGCCCAGCGCCTGATGCACGGCCAGCGTTTTGCCGAGCTGATCTTCCCGAGGCAGTGGGCGCGCGGGGTATTCATCGACCTGCCGGAAACCGACCGCATCAGTGTGATCCTCGCCCACCTGCAAGGCTTCCCGGTGTGCGGCAGCCTGTGGCTGGAGATGGTCGACACCAACGACGGCAAGGAACTGTCGAACTTCTGCAAGAAATTCGAAGTGCACCTGCGCAAGGCGTTGTTGAACGCCGGCAAGCTGGTGGACGACCCGAGCAAGCCGCGCCTGCTGCTGACCTTCAAGAGTGGCCGTGAAGTGTTCATGGGCCTGGCCGAGTCGAATAACTCGGCGATGTGGCCGATGGGTATTCCCCGCCTGAAATTCCCCCGTGAAGCGCCGAGCCGCTCGACCCTGAAACTGGAAGAGGCCTGGCACCACTTCATCCCTCGCGACCAGTGGGACGAGCGCCTGCACGGCGACATGACCGGCGTCGACCTGGGCGCCGCGCCAGGCGGTTGGACCTGGCAATTGGTCAATCGCGGCATGTTGGTGACCGCCATCGACAACGGCCCGATGGCTGAAAGCCTGATGGATACTGGCCTGGTGCAGCACTTGATGGCCGACGGCTTCACCTTCGTGCCCAAGCAGCCGGTGGACTGGATGGTCTGCGATATCGTCGAAAAGCCTGCGCGTAACGCGGCGCTGCTGGAAACCTGGATCGGCGAGGGGCATTGCCGCGAAGCAGTGGTGAACCTGAAATTGCCGATGAAACAGCGCTACGCTGAAGTGAAGCGCTTGCTGGAACGCATCGAAGAGGGTTTCAAGGCCCGCGGTATTCGCGTGGAGATCGGCTGCAAGCAGCTGTATCACGACCGTGAGGAAGTGACGTGCCACTTGCGTCGGCTGGAAAGTGCAAAGAAACCCAAGACCCGCTGAATACTTGAATTGACCACAAAACCCCTGTGGGAGCGGGCTTGCTCGCGAAAGCGGTATACAGTCGAAATCTATGTTGAATGTGCCCGCGTCTTCGCGAGCAAGCCCGCTCCCACATTTTGAGCGGTGCCGTTTCAGGAGTGATGTATGAATCAACCCCTCGATTTGCCTGTAGACGCAGTGCTCGACGCAACGGGCCTCAACTGCCCGGAGCCGGTGATGATGCTGCACCAACACATCCGCGACCTGCCGCCAGGTGGCTTGCTCAAGGTGATCGCGACCGATCCGTCGACCCGTCGCGATATTCCCAAGTTTTGTGTGTTCCTTGACCACGAGCTGGTGGATCAGCAGGAACAGGCCGGTACGTACCTGTACTGGATTCGCAAGAAGCTGGCTTAACCCCGCGTCTTGTCTGCGCGGATGCGCCGGCGTGCACTGCGCGCCAGGCGCACCAGCAGCATCCCCGCCGCACAACTCAAGCCGACGATCAGCCCTTGCCACAGGCCGCTTGGGCCGCTGGGCGCGCCGAGCCAGTCGGTTAGGCCCAGGGCGTAGCCCACCGGCAGGCCCACGCCCCAATAGGCGAACAAGGTCAGTACCATGGTCACCCGGGTGTCCTGGTAGCCACGCAGTGCGCCGGCGGCGGTGACCTGGATCGAGTCGGAGAACTGGAACAGCGCCGAAAACACGATCAGCGTCGAGGCCAGGTGGATCACCACGGGGTCCGGGGTGTAGATCGTCGCGATCTGTTCGCGGAACAACAGCATCAAGCTGCAGGACAAGCAGGCATAGGCCAGCGCCGTGCCCATGCCGACCCCCGCCGCAAAGCGCGCTTCACGCGGTTCGCCACGGCCCAGGGCCTGGCCGACGCGTACGGTGACCGCCATGCTCAGGGAGTAAGGAATCATGAACACCAGGGAACTGACGTTCAGCGCGATCTGATGCCCCGACACCACCGTGGCGCCCAGGCTGCCGATCAGCAGCGCGATCACCGCAAAAATGCTCGACTCGGCAAAGATCGCGACGCCGATGGGCAGGCCGATGCCCAACACGCGCTTGATGACCGACCACTGGGGCCAGTCGAAACGCTTGAACAGCTCGCTGCTCTGGTAGGCCGGGCCCCAGCGTGTCCACGCGGCCAGGCCGAGCATCATCACCCACATCGCAATGGCCGTGGCCCAACCGCAGCCTACGCCGCCCATGGCCGGTACGCCCAGGTGGCCGTAGATGAAGATGTAGTTCAGTGGAATGTTCAATGCCAACCCGCACAGGCCCATGACCATGCTCGGCCGCGTGCGGCCCAGGCCGTCACTGAAGCAGCGCAACACGTAATAAAACGCGATGGCCGGCATGCCGGCGGCGATGCCGTGCAGGTAGCCCATGGAGGGTTTGATCAGGTCGGGCTCGACCTTCATTGCATGCAGGATGGGTTCGGCGCAGAGCAGCAACAGCGCCGCGGTGATCCCGACCACCAGCGCCAGCCACAGTGATTGACGCACCAGCGGGCCGATCTCGCTGAATTGACCGGCGCCGTAGCGCTGGGCGACTTTCGGCGTGGTGGCCAGCAGGGTGCCAGTCATCAACAGATACACCGGAATCCAGATCGAATTGCCCAGGCCCACCGCCGCCAGGTCCTGCGGGCTGACGCGTCCGGCCATCACCGCGTCGACAAAGCTCATCGCCGTGGTTGCCAGTTGGCCGATCATGATCGGCAGGGCGAGGGTCAGCAGGCCGCGCACTTCCCGGCTGATGCGGGCGGGGCGGGTGAGGGTGGCGGTGGCAGTGTTCACGTACGGGTGTCCAATCGGGAAGCGAAGCGCAAGGACGGCGGATTCTACGCTTTGACGCACTGGTCAGGAAAAAACCTGTGTTAGGTATTTGTAAGCGTCTTCCCCAGCACCACAAATCCAGGTGGGAGGGGGCTTGCTCCCGATAGCAGTCGATCAGATACAAATGTGCCATCTGACATATTGCAATCGGGAGCAAGCCCCCTCCCACA
>NZ_JBOICG010000023.1:0-20265 GCF_050739995.1 Pseudomonas sp.
TTTGCGGTCTGGCTCGAGCGAGTTTTTCCACGCAGGCGCCCAGTGCGCATGATCGGCGCCCTGGTGCATTGAGGAGACGTAGATGCAATACGCGATTTCATTATTGGGTGCACTGTTTTGCATGGTATTTCCGCTAACAACGCTTCAGGCCGAGCCATTGAAGGCTGTGCCTGCTGTTGTCACGGACAATGCAAGTTCTGCTGTCATGCTCGATGCGAAGTGGGCAAAGGACCACATAGTAGCGGTAGGGGATCACGGGGTAGTGCTGATTTCCAACGACCAAGGCGTAGCCTTTCATCAGGCAAGCGCTGTGCCCCTATCGACGCCACTGACCGGTGTCAGTTTCGCAGACGCACAGCATGGCTGGGCGGTTGGTCAATGGGGAGCGATTCTGGCAAGCAGCGATGGTGGTGACTCCTGGCAGGTCCAGCGCTTGTCCAGCAACAAGGATCGGCCGTTGTTCGCGATACATTTCTTCAACGTTCGGCAGGGGGTTGCAGTGGGGCTTTGGTCGTTGGTGCTGACTACCGACGATGGAGGTCAGACCTGGACTGAGCAGACGTTAGACACCCCATCGGGATCCAGTCGTGCCGATCTCAACCTCATGGGACTGTTTGCAAATGGCGAAGGAGCTGTTTTCGCCACTGCCGAGCGCGGTCAGGTATTGCGTTCAGATGACTTCGGCAATAGCTGGCGCTACCTGGACACTGGTTACGAAGGGACACTTTGGTCAGGCGCGGTGTTGGCTGATGGCTCTTTGCTGGTCGGCGGCCAGCGCGGGACGCTGTTGCACGGGTCCGCGAAGGGGGAAGACTGGCATCGCGTACCTCTGGAAAGAAAGAGTTCAATCACGTCTATCGCCGTGTCGGGACCGCATGTTGTCGTTGCAGGCTTGGATGGACTTATGGTGCGCAGCGACAACGGCGGACAGGACTTTCAGGAGCAACTAGTTGCCAATGGTGTTTCGTTGACCGCGGTGGTGTTGGGCGATGAAAAACAACCCATCCTTTTTTCCCGGCGTGGGGTGCTAACCGTACAACCCAGGTAGTGAGATGCCAGCTTGGTTTGCCGGTGCAAGGAGCGTTTGCCGAGCCTGAGTGACCAGCTTGCAGGTCGTGATTTTTTCCTTTTTGGGGCCTTGATGTCATCCGACGCTTGGTCCCTTTTTTATCGGCCGAGATACAGTGAATCCATGTTTACTGGAAGAAAGCTGAAGCGCCTAAGTGAAGAAGTTTGCATCAAGATATCGTCGTTACTGAGTGGCCTGCCTGCCGAAAATTTACCTCAGAGTGGTTTGATCCAGCAGTACCCATCACTGACCAGTAGCCTCGATAGGCTTGAGCAACGGCTCAATGGAAAGGAGCACTCCCTCAGCGCCAATCGGATAAACGGTCCGCAACAAGGTGGGGCAACGCTGTACTGCTGCTCAGCTTGTCGCGATATGACAAGCTGAGCGCGCCCTCTGGATATCTATCAAGCTATCTGACGCCTATCGGTCCTCAGATTGCGAAGGCCATTGTTTAGGCCATTCAGCGCGCATTTCCCTTTCCTCGAGCACGAGAAGCAGTCGCTGGCCATGATCAGCGAAAACCAAGCCAATGGAAGGCCAAGCATTCTTGGATTTTGCAAAGATTTCCAACATCCCGCCTTTCGCTCCCTCTGGATCCAACGAATCAATCCCCAGCGCTGCGCCCTCGAAAACGGACCTTCGGTTTGACGAGCGGTTGCGTCCTATTTCAAGTAACGAATGTTTTGCATAACACATGTTGCGTTAATCTTGAGAGGTTGTTAGATTTCAACAAAACAACAAAAGGCCTCTAGGAGGTGCAGTGATGATTACCCTCAAACCCAACCTGACTTTGCCAGCTGCCGGGCTCTCAGGTTTCGAGACTCCGCTCACCGAGGAAGAGGCCGCGATCCAGGCTTCTGTGCATCGTTTTTCCAAGGAAGTACTGCGACCACTGGGACGCGAGCTTGACCGGATGAGCGCCGAGCAGGTCGCCGCTGCAGGCTCGCCTTACTACACAGTATTTAGCGAATTTGCCAAGTTGGGACTGGACCCGGCGTTACTGGCGGACCTACCGCCTGAGATGGCGGTACGTATCGAATCGCTGATCGGCGAGGAACTCGGTTGGGGGGACGCAGGCCTTGGGATCTCCTTAGGCTGTGCAGCTCTTCCGCAGATGATGGCCGCTGGTGCCGGTAATGCCGAACTGGTGGAACTGTGCCAAGGCAAGATCGGCTGCTGGATGGCCACCCAGCCGGATAGAGGAAGCGACAATCAGGTTTTTGATTTCAAGCGCGACTGGCCAGCAGGTGTCCCAGCCAATATTGGCAATCTGACTGCCAAGGTGGTGGGTGACGAAATCATCATCAATGGCCAGTGTTCGGCCTGGGTTAGCAATGGTGCGGTGGCGCAGGTTGCTTGCGTCATGATGTGCGCTGACTACGGTGAAGGCTTTCTCGGTCCTGACGGCCTGCCGCACGGCGTGGCCGTAATCGTACCGCTGGACATCAAGGGCGTTTCCAAGGGCAAGCCGCTGGAGAAAATCGGGCAGCGCTCGCTGCCGCAGGGTGAGGTCTACTTCGACAACGTACGTGTTCCACGGCGCTTTGCCCTCACCGACCAGGAGCGTTACTACGGAGCTGTCAGCTCGAGTTGGTCTCATGGCGGCACTCTCATGAGCCAGACGTTTGTCGGTGTTGCTCGTGCGGCTTTCGAGTTGGCGCTTCAGTACTGCCATGAGCGCCGTCAAGGCGGCGCGCTGCTCATTGATCATCAGATGACCCGTCTGCGTCTGGGCGAAATGCTGCGACGTGTTGAAGCTGCTCGCGCGGTCGCGCGACGCTCCCTGGCCTTTGCCCGCCTGTCTCCACAAACCCACCCCTATGCCACAGCTTCCGCGAAAGTCACGGTCACCGAAGAAGCGAAGCTGGTGGTCGACGAAGCATTCCGTTTGTTTGGCGGTAACGGAACCACCCTCGAATATCCGATCGAGAAGCTGGTGCGGGATACCCAGTCAGCCCTGATCGAGGACGGTGAAAACCGAATTCTGACTATGCGCCTTGGGCTCTTGGCTCAGCAGCTCTACGCCGAAGGCTGGGCGCAAAACTGATTCATCCAACCCCGACATCTAATAACAAAATGAGGCACTCGAAATGGCCAAATATCCTGTCGTCGTATATGGCGCTAGCGGTTACACCGGCATGCTGATCATGGATTGGCTGGTTGATCAGAAGATTCCGTTCACCGCTGTAGCACGCAATGCAGCCCGCGCGAAGCAAATGATGGATCAAAGAGTGGTGGGCTTGGAGTCAGCCACTTACGAGATCGTTGAATGTGCCCACGAGGTCGAGTCTCTGGTTAAGGTTTTCAGCGGCTCCAAAGTTGTTTGCAACACTGTCGGTCCTTTCGTCCACTTCGGGTTGGAGACGGTGGAAGCCTGCCTCAAAGCCGGTTGTCACTATTTGGATTCGGCCGGTGAGCAGGAACATATCCTGGCATTGCGCGACACCTTTAGTGAGCAATTCCGCCAAGCTGGCTTGCTGCTGTCGCCGTCGTTGGCCTACATGTATACCTACGCCGAAATCGCTGCCGAATTGGCCCTGGAAACCCATGGTGTCGACGCGCTGGAGACCTCGACCCTGACTCGTGGCCCGCGTGGTGGCGCTCCGGGTGTGTCCGTCGGATCGGCAGCGACCATTTTCGAAGGCATCCGTCATCCAGGCGCCTATCTGTACGAGAAGGAGTTACTGGACTATGCGCCCAATGCCAGTTTCAACGTGGTTTGCCCCAGCCTGATGGAGTCGGTTTTCTGTCTACCTTGGGGGGGAACCTCTCTGCCGGTGTTCTTCCAGAACGACTCTCGAGTGCGCAGTTGTGCATCCTGTGTCGGCTTCTATGACAACTCGGTGATGAAGGTAGTCCATGGTCTGGCCGAGAAGTGGGAGGCTGAATACAAGCACCTGCCCAAGGAACAGCAGGACGCGGTAATCAGTAGCCTTGTGCAGTCGACTACGCCAAACATGCCGCCACGCGAGCGTAGCACCCTGCAACGTACTACGGACTTTGCCATCGGCCGCGGCCAATTAGCTGCAGTGCGTGCCACCGTACACGGCGTTACCCCTTACATCGCAACGGGCGCCCTGCATGCCGCGGCCGTCGTCAAACTGCTGGACAACGACGTCGCTAAAGTCGGCTTTGCCTCGTCCTCCAAGGCCTTCGGTCACCGCTACATGCTTGGCTTCCTTGAACAGCGTGGCCTGGCTCGCGCAACCATTACCCAGCTCTGAAGTGATGACGATGGCCATTATTGATTTCTTCGACCGCGGGTGGCGGATTAACCCGCAAGGCGCTGCTTACATCCAGGACGGCAAGGTCACGACTTTTACCGAGGCTGGTGATATGTCCTGCCGTGTTGCCAATGCGTTGCTTGCGACAGGATTGGCGCCCGGAACAAAGGGGGCTGTTTGGGCGGCCAACGATGTCACAGCTTGGCTTTGCACTTTGGGTCTTTGGCGTGCGAATTTTTGCTGGATTCCTGTGGGCGCACACAATGCCCCCGAGGAAAACCGGTACGTGCTAGATACATTTGACTGCGAGGTGCTTTTTTTCCAGAAAGAGTTCGCCGATACCGTCTCGGCTCTACGGCCGCAGTTGCCGAAAATCCGTCACTGGATTTGCATTGATGCCGATGTGGAAGACGCAGAGTCGCTGCAGCATTTCGTTGATGAGCAGCCGGCAACTGATCCGTGTGTCTCCGTCAATCCAGATGACGTGATCTGGCTTGGTCCAACAGGTGGAACAACCGGGCTGCCCAAAGGGGTGATGAATACTCATCGCAGCGTGCAGACAGGCTTTGCGCACTTCATGATCAATGCGCCTTATCCGGCCAATATCAGACCGGTGAATCTGGCGGCGGCGCCGATGACCCATACGGCTGGCATGCTGTCCATGCCCTGTACGTCCAAAGGCGGCACTGTTGTTGTGATCAGTAAGCCTGACCCTCAGCTTCTGTTAGCAGCCATTCCCACCAACAAGGTCACAGAGTTCTTTCTGCCGCCGACTGTCATCTATCGGTTACTCGATATTCCGGGTCTGAACAAGAAGGTCGACTTCTCGTCGCTCCGTTATTTCCTTTACGGCGCCGCTCCTATGTCGGTGCAAAAGTTGCGCAAGGCGATCGAGGTGTTTGGGCCGGTGATGATTGAGGGCTACGGTCAGACCGAGGCACCCGGCTCCATTGCGCACCTGACCCCGGGCGAGCACTTCGTCAATGGTGAGTTGGCCAGCGATGAGCGCCTGTCTTCTGTCGGTCGACCCAATCCACTGATACGCGTCGAGATCATGAACGACGATAACCAGATTCTTGCTCAGGGTGAAACTGGCGAGATCTGCGTGCGCGGCGATCTGATCATGAAGGGCTACTACAAGGATCCCCAGAAAACCGCTGAATCCATCATTGATGGCTGGTTGCACACCGGCGACATCGGTCACCTAGACGTCGATGGCTACCTGCACATCACTGATCGCAAGAAGGACATGATCATTTCGGGAGGCTTCAACGTATACCCGAGCGAAGTCGAACAGGTGCTTTGGAGTCACCCGGCTGTACGTGACTGCGCGGTGATCGGTGTGCCCGACGAGAAGTGGGGCGAGGCAGTCAAGGCTGTCATCGAGCTGAACGAGGGGCATGCAGTCGACACCGAAGCACTGATAGTCCTTTGCAAGGACAGGCTTGGCTCAGTCAAGGCTCCCAAGACTGTCGACATTGTGGAGTCTCTGCCGCGCAGCCCGGTTGGCAAGGTACTGAAGAAAGATCTGCGTGCCTGTTACTGGCAAGACGCCAGCCGAAAAATCTGAAGTCGAGGAGTCTTCTGATGGAAGCAATATATATCGCTGGCATCGCCATGACGGAGTTCGGACGTCATCCTGACCGCAGCGTGCAGGACTTGGCGCAGGAGGCGCTCAATGGCGCTCTGGCAGATGCCGGCGCCCAGCGCTCCGACATTGGTGCGGTATTTTATTCCGGCATCACCAATGGTCAGTTACAAGGTCAACTGTCTATTCCTGGGCAAGTTGTAATGAGCAAACTCGGCATTGAAGCCGTCCCGATGTACAACATCGAGAACGCCTGTGCTTCGGGTAGCTCAGCCGTCAATTTGGCAGTACAGAGCCTGCGCGCTGGCGTCACCGATGTAGCGTTGGCGCTGGGCGCCGAAAAGATGGTCGTAGCCGACAAGCTCAAAACACTCGCTCTATTCGAGACTGGATGGGATGTATCTACCGCCGACGAAAATTTTGCTACGTTGGCGAAAATGGGCGAGGGCATTGTCCCCCCACCCGGCTCGGAGTCGGACCGTCCATACAGTCGGTTTATGGCTATCTACGCCGGTTTTTGTCGTTGGCACATGAAGACTTTCGGTACCACACAGCGGCAGATTGCAGCTGTGTGTTCCAAGAACCATAGACATTCGGTACATAACCCGTACTCGCAGTTCCGCAAGACCTTCTCCATTGAGGAGGTGTTGGCTGCTCCACCGATTACTTATCCCATCACGCTACCGATGTGTGCGCCAATGACCGATGGCGCCGCCGCCGTGATTATTTGCACCGAGGCAGGCCTGAAACGTTTGGGGGCTGATCCCAAGCGTTGCGTACGCATCGCAGCCAGTGTGATCCGTTGCTTCACAAAGCGCAGCATGGACGAACCGGGTCTGCACGTTAGCCATTTGGCCGCGCAACAGGCCTACGAGATAGCCGGTCTTGGTCCTCAGGACATGCATGTCGCTGAGGTCCATGACGCCTCTGCGATGGGGGAAATCATCCAGGCAGAGAACCTGGGCCTCGCGCCTCTGGGGCAAGGCGGGGTCTGCGCCGAGCGCGGTGATTTCACCGTGGGCGGGCGGATTCCCATCAATCCATCCGGTGGTTTGGAGTCCAAAGGCCACCCACTCGGCGCCACCGGCATCGGTCAACTGTATGAGCTGACTACCCAGCTTCGGGGTGAGGCAGGTGCCCGTCAGGTCGAGGGCGCTCGTCACGCCATTCAGGAAAACGGCGGTGGTCTGGTCGGCGTCGAGGAAGGCGTCGTGGCCGTTCACATTTTAAGTCGTTAAAAGGTGCCGTCATGATTACTTATCGTCGCAACGAAAAAGTCAGCGCCTTCACCACCTCCGGGCAGTTTCGGCGCTTTGGCGGCTGGTTGAAGCGGCCTGCTGATCTGCAGTATCTACAAGGCTGTGTCAGCGCCGATGTGATAGTGATCGGTGCTGGTTTCGCCGGACTTTCTACTGCACTGGAACTGACCGCGCGTGGAGCCAAGGTTATCGTCATCGAGCAGGAGTTTGCGGGATTTGGTGCCAGTGGGCGTAACGCGGGATACCTTGCTGGCAGTATGGGGCTTGAGTTCGAGCTTTTCGTCAAAAAAGTGGGTCATGATCAAGCGAAGCAGATCGTCAGCTTTTACGATGCAGGTGTTCCCTACGTTGAAAATCGGTTGATCGAACTTGGTATCGACTGCGACTACAACTCCTCTGGCGTCATTCGTGCAGCCGTGCACCCCTCGCAGGAGAAACGGCTGCGCAAGAGCATGGCGGTCGGTCTCGAATTGGGCTCCGTCACGCGCTTCGTAGATCAGGTAGAGATGCGTGAACGCGGTATTCCACCAGCCTTTCTGTTCGGTACATTCCAGCAACTCGGTGGCACGCTGGACCCTGGAAAATATGTCCTTGGTCTGCGCCGCGCAGCAATTCTGGCTGGTGTTCAGCTGTATGAGCAAACCCCGTTGTTGTCCTACAGCGAGGGCCCGACCATTACTTGCAAAACTGCGCGTGGTAGCGCAAGTGCTCCGTACATGGTGTTGGCTACCAACGCTTTCACCCCGCAGCTAGGTGTGTTGCACAACAAAGTCGTACCGTTCCGGGTCTCGGCAATAGAAACCGAACCGTTATCCGCGGCACAACTGGATTCGCTGGGTTGGCAAGGGAGGGAAGGGATAGTGACTCCGCACATCACCATGGAGAGTCACCGCCTGACCGCTAGAAATACGTTGGTGCTGACTACCAAACAGCTCAGTTACGTGTATGGCTCAAAGACGCCTAATGAGCCAGACGACAGTGCCTATAAGGCATTGTCGCTAGCACTGAACGAGCGCTTCCCGACGCTGCGCGGTTTAGGTATCCAGTCTTGTTGGAGCGGTTACGTCAGCATGGCGTACGACGCATTGCCGGTGGTCGGCGCACTCGAAGCGCAAAACAACATCCTCTACACAGCAGGATGCTCTGGGCATGGTGTCGCCACCCAATCACTGATGGGGCGTCTTCTTACAGAGCGCATCTGTGGTATCGAAAATCCTTTGCTTACTGCTTTACATCACAAGACCCCAGCGATGTTGCCCGAGCCTTTGCAATGGTGCGCGCTGAATGCGGGCCTCACAGCGGCCAATTGGTTCGATCAGTGGACGAACAGAAGAGCGCGTAAAGCCGCAGCTTCGACGTGAGCCGAAGTATTTCTGAATCAGTGATTGTTAATAATAACTACACAAGAGAATAACAATGTCCAAGAAGCCGACTCCCGATAACAGCCTGGACTCAGGGCGAAGACAGTTGTTGAAACTCGCCGGTGCTACCTTGGCCGTGGGAGGCCTCGGTTTAAAAATAGGGCAGGCCAGTGCTCAGCAAAACTTTAGCCAGGAGGACGACGTTCTAGATGTCGTTATCATCGGCGCTGGTTTAGCCGGGTTGACTGCTGCCCGGGACCTGCTGCAGTCAGGCAGCCAGTCCTTCTTAGTTCTAGAAGCGAGGGATAGGGTCGGAGGGCGAACGCTTAACTACGACATTGGGGACGGTCATATCTCTGAGGTCGGTGGCCAGTGGATCGGACCGGGCCAGACTGCGGTAGAGGATCTTGCACGTCAGCTTGAGGTAGGCACCTTTGAGCAGTTCACGGAGGGGCGTACCGTCGTGATGGCGGGTGACGGACGGATGGAGATCGATCTAAAAGGATCTTTCGGCACTGACATGGCCGTCGCGAACAAGCTCAGCGAACTGTCGCGCGATGTCCCCTCAGGAGCCCCTTGGAAGTCGCCTAAAGCTACCGAACTGGACAAGCTCTCGGTTGGAGAATGGCTGGCCCGGCAGAACATCAAGCCAGAGGATCAGCCAGGGTGGGATTCAAGCTTGTCCTTAACTGGCGGTGTGACCACCGGCAAAATGGGACTTTTGCATTACCTGTCCATGATCAATTCGGCGAATCGCGATTACGAAAAACTCGACTCGATCAAAGATAGTGCACAAGGCATTCGTTTCGTTGGTGGGTCGCAGATTCTAAGCACCAGAATGGCGGAACAATTAGGCGACAAGGTGCGCCTGCAGTGTCCGGTACGCAAAATTTCAGACTGGAATCGCGAGGTCGTGACGCTGAACACAGACCAGGGACCAGTGCGTGCACGTAAGGTCATCGTTGCCATCCATCCAGCGCTGTGCAATCAAGTGCAGTTTGAACCAGCACTCCCAAGAGAACGCGCTGCACTCCAACGTGCCTGGCCTGCACATTCGCCGGCACGCAAGATGGCCATGGTGTATTCCCGCCCATTCTGGCGAAAAAAAGGTTTGAACGGGCACATCCTGATGGTCGATGGTCCGATTATCTGGGCCTGGGATAACTCACCGCCCGATGGAGAGATTGGCATCATCAACGCCTTTATCTCCAATGCAAATCTGCCTTCGGACGATGAGATCGCCAAGCGGACCTTGACTGAAATCTTCGCTAGGGCCTGGGGTGAAGAAGCGCTGAGCCCCTTGGCTTTTCACGATCATGATTGGCGTTATGATCCTTGGACGATCACCTGCGTCTCCGCAATCCCGCCAGGCTTCTGGACCACCCATGGAGAGGCCCTGCGCCCACCGTGCGGCAATTTATTTTGGTCTGGGACTGAAACTGCAGATATCTGGGCGGGTTACATGGATGGTGCCGTGCGCGCGGGCCACCAAAGTGCTTTGCAGGTGCTCAACGCACTGAGCCGGGCATAGGAGGCGAAGATGAAAAAAATGATCGCACTTGGAACATTATTGGTTCTTTTCGGGTTGCTGGCTCTATACGGGCGGGAAGCACTCGACATGTATCGTCTTTCGGAAAACATAGCGAGTAACGCCGTGGCTAAAGAGGTTGATGGCGGGCCGTGGCCGCGCCTGACCGATGCCTGCGCGACCTGTCACGGCCGCCAAGGTCAATCGCAGCACCAGGAGTATCCGAATTTGGCAGGCCAGCCTGCGCCGTACCTGACGAGTCAGCTGAAGCGCTTTGCTAACGGAGACCGGGCCAACCCGAACATGTCACCACTTGCCATGACGCTCAGCGATGCAGATATCCAATTCCTTTCGGAGTACTACGCGAAGCATACAGCCTCGACGAACTGGTCCTTTCAGCCCGATGCGGTGTTGCAGGCTAAGGGCGAAAAATTAGCGGTATCAGGAGGTTGCGTCGCCTGTCATGGCCAAGGACTGTTGGGTCACGACCAGTTTCCACGCCTGGCGGGGCAGGGCCACGACTACCTGCTAGCACAACTGAATGCCTTTGCAGATGGACGACGTAAGGACCCAACAGGGGCGATGGCGGCCATCGTCTCGACCTTGTCCGCAGATGATCGACTGGCGCTTTCGCACTACCTCGCCGCGCTCCCTCCCGTGATGAAGTGATCCATCAGCTCAGTATTTGACAGAGGCTATTGCTATGGGAATTAAAGAAAGTCTTGCGATTCTTTCAAGTGTGTTTTTGATCATTTGCGCTGTGGTTTACGGACTGAAATATGTACGTATTCAGAAAAACTATCTTCTCGGCTTTGAGTGGCTGATTGTAGCTTTCTCTGCTTCAAATCTACTGTTTTACCTGTTGACGGGGTTGACGGTTAGCTACAATATCTCTTTCTTTCTCGATGCCTTTTCCCGCGCTTTTGGCGTCCCAATTGTGGCTACACTTGGACTGATGGCAGTTACCCATAACTACCGGCCGTCCGTTACCAAAGATATCATAATTTTCACGGTATCCTTCGCCGCTACTTTTGTAATGGTACTCGCCAACTCTGTTAAAGATCAGCTTCCATACTTCTATTTGTTCATGTGGACGGGGTATAGCATCTACCTCTGCTCTTTTACGTGGCAACTGCTTCGCGTGGGGGAGTCGCTGCACGCCCTGCTCAATGCACTGACAACAGCTGCAGCATTGGCCATCGCGATCGTCTACGATTTCTTCCCTATCCCGGGTGACAGCGACAAGATGGAGTTCATAATTTACGCCCTGACCGTCTGGGGTTTCCAGATAACTCAGCAATATTATGCCTATGGTGCACTGGCACGCGCCAAGAAACATCCGTATCAATCATCTGTCCAGGCCTACGACTGACTTAGCCACTGCTTTGTAATAAGTAGCAGTTCGCTGACGGCTTATTACAAAGCAGGTACTTTCCCTTAATTTTGACTCCGCTTCGGATTATTAAAAAGACTGTCACTACCTCAATAATGAGGTACGACCCGCCGGAGACAAGGTCCTCTTGTCTCAATAGTTCAAGTAACTAAATACAATGTTCCCCCTGCGCACCTACCAGCGCGTCATAAATGTGCAATGTAGAAGCAGAAGGATTCAAGTCTCCTTTCGCGGCAATCGGGAAATCTCGGCGCTCCTAAACAACTCCTTTACGACGATAGCGAAGTTGTGTGATCGGGTCAGCGGGAGCTACCGCGTTTTCGGTCACACGACATGAACGAACCACGCGCCTGTAAGGGAGAAATGACGGGTTCCTTGCGTTACACATACTACGGTGAGTTTTACTCAACGCAGTATGTGAAGGACGAGGTTGGTACCGACTTGTGGGCAGTGGACCTCAGTGCTGTCGAGGGAACTCGGTTCGGGAAGGCTTCAATCCAGCTAGGTAATGTGCAACGGCACTTAGCTCGTCCTCTGAAAGCATGCTCGCCATAGCGTTCATCGCCTGACTTGGATCCTGACGTTGGCCCTGCTTTAAGGCTTTCAACTGGTCCAATAGATAGCCTTCACCTTGGCCAGCAATGCGTGGGCCGAGAAGGCCACCTGAGAGGTTTTCTCCATGGCAGGCGGTGCATCCCCTGGCAGAGACAGTCGCTTGCCCCCGTTGAGTTAGAGTCTCGTCATGTTCGGGAACCTCTGTCGTATTGGGGGCCTGACGGGAGAAGTATTCCGCCAGGGCTTTGATCTGCACATCACTCAAGTTAGCGGCCAACGGTCCCATCTGCGGACTGTGGCGTCGACCTTGGGCGAAGGCGTGCAATTGGGCCTCTATATAAGGTATTGGCTGGCCGGCGAGGGCTGCGTATTGTCCATTGCTAGGCTGTCCGTTGACGCCATGGCAGAGTGCGCAGGAATCCTGGATCTGTGGCCATGCACCGCCATTGGTTTCGTAACTGACAAAGTGGCGGTCAAGGGTGTCCATGAAGCGATAACCCGCCAACATATCTGGTCCGACCGCCACGGCTACCGCCGTGAGTGCTGTCACTACTGTTACTGTGCCGATCAGAAATGCTCGTTTCATCGCGCAACTCCTGGACTTGGGGTAGGGACACAGACCACCTGCCGTCCGAAGTGGAGGGTTGCAAGTTCTTCAAAGTGCTGTTCCGACCATGAGTAATGGGTGATGTTTGAGTTGCGCACCATTGCACCGATCGGGATGGTGGAAGCACGGATGGTCGCTATTTGTTCCGTCATGATCTGCTCCCAGTTTTTGCCAACGCCTGAAGCGCAACCAGTGCAGCTCGATGACCTGAGCGGACCGCACCATCCATACTACTGGCCCAAATCTCCGCTGTTTCAGTGCCGGACCAGATCAGGCGGCCGACAGGGGGAGTCAGGTATTGGCCCCATTTCATCAGAAATCCAGGTGGTATGGAGCCGACACAGGTCAGAGTCCAAGGGTCAATCTTGCCCCAGTCTTGGTCATGGAATTGCGTGGGGTGCAGCGCTTCCTCGCCCAGTACCTGTGCATAGATGGCCGAAAGGCTGTTTTTCGCAAGCTCGGCATCATGGGGTAGCTGGGCGGCCCTCACGAAGGCGCTGAGAATGCCGACACTGCCATCCGGAGGGGAGTTGTCATAGGAAAGGATCAGTGGACCGTCGGCCTGGCTGATCTGGCCGTTAAAACCCTTTTCACGCCAGAACGGGCGCTTATATACATGCACGGTTTTGCGCATAGGTGCATGTGAAGGCCAGAGCTGTTGCAATTGCGCGCGCCCGCTGGGGAGTGGCGGATCGAAGCTGATCTGATTACATAGGGCAGGGTGCAGCGCTGCGATGACTTGCCGTGCGCGAATGATGCCTTGATCGGTGTGCAGTTCGACGACGTCGCGATCCCAACCAACGATCTTGCGTACTGGACAGGACAACCTGACCTTGTCGCCCAACGCTTGCGCCATCTTGGTGCTAAGGATCTGCGATCCACCGACAAAGCGAGTTTCCTGAGCGCCACCCTGCCAGCCTTCAAGCTTCGACATGCTGCAGTCTGAGGAGTTGATGATGGAAAGGTAGTGCAGCAAAGCTAGATTCGAGGGCGGTGTTCCTGTGGTCAAGCCTACGGATGTATCGAAAGTGAATTTCTCGACGTTACTGATCCCCTGACGTGCCAGCCATTCGCCGACCGAGAGTTTGTCCAGAGCTGCGGCATCTGCCGCCTCCCATGGCTGATTGCTGGGTACGCCGCGCGCTAGTTCGTTCAGTTTATCGATGGTTAGATTGGGGGCGCCTTGGCTGCTCCCAATCTCCTCTTCGTACTTGGCGTCCCCCGCCAGATAAACAGTCTTTCCTTGGTAATAGGTAGGGAAGGTGTCGACTTCCAGTTCGCGAGCCAAATCGAAAATGGCAGTCTGACCAGGCCCGATCCATTGGCCGCCTGCCTCCGATACAACCCCGTTGCCCAAGTCGTGGTTATAGGTACGGCCACCTACGCGGTTCCTGGCTTCCAAAAGCATGAAGGAGTCGCAGCCAGCCCGTTGGAGATCCCGCGCGGCGGTCAGACCGGCGAGCCCACCTCCAATAATGGCAACCCCTAGCACATCATCCTGTGCTTCTCCCAATGTTTGGGCTGCGGCTCGTCCGCTGAGCGTTATTCCTCCAACAATCGCCGCGCTTCCTATTACCTGCAGAAGCAGGCGCCGCTGGCGTGCTGACAACGACAACTCATTGCTATCTGGATCCATCTTCGCCTCGGTCAACTCTATTGTAATAATTAGCATAACCGTCGTTATGTAAATTAACTCAGAACTGGCGCGATGAAAAGTGAAGAATGAAAACCCCTGAACGGGTCAAGGAATCAACACTGAATACATCCCTCTGCGAAGAGGTGTCTGTGTTTGAGACTCGCAACGTCGCGTAGCCGGTGGCGTTCGTGCCTCCGGCTACTAAGGCTACGCAGTAGGGCTTCGTCGAACTATGCTAAAGAGGAGGGGAGTAGTAGAAGTGTTAAGCGATTCGAAGACATACAGCTGATTAGGTGCCAGTTCCTGTATTCGCTGAAGCGGCCATCGCCAGCTCGTGCTTCACAACATTTGTACAAGATTACTGGCGAACAGCAGGCAGATGCATCGTGGTTGACTGCACTTCCTGCCAAACCGATGCGAGCACTTTTGGGGCAATTATCCTGTCGCTTTTTTCGCCTTGGGCGGTCGCTTGCTGCTTGCAGGGGGAGAAATTAAGGTGATCAGCGCATCTAGCAGTGCCTGCCCACGCTCCGCGCCGAAACGCTCGGGATCGATTGGGAGCATCATCAGCCAGCCATCGCTGACGGCGCTAAGCTGATCAGCAATCAGGTCAGCAGGGACGTCGTCCCGGATCTTTCCTTGACGTTGTCCATCTTCGAGAACCGAAGTAAAGACTTGGCGAAACTTGGAATAGCGCTGTTTGATGACGGTAGCAAATGCCGGCTCGTGACGAGCGTGGGTGAGCAGTTGCAGCCAGGCCAGCCAATTGTCAGGTTCGTCGAAGCTGATCCACTGCAGCCATTGCTGGATGAGTGATTTGATATCGAGCTGTTCGCGGTTGATTTCCAAGAGTGCGTCAACTCTGTCAAACAGATTTTGGGCGACCTCACTTACCATTTCTTCCTTGTTGGCGAAATAGTAAGTCACCGCCCCTGTGGTGCATCCTGCGTGCTGCGCCACTTTGCGCATTGAGGCGCCGGCATATCCCTCTCGTGCGATCACTGCAATCGCTGCCGTCAATAGCTCGTTACGCTTGGCATTGTGGTCACCCACAGGTCGACCTCTGCGAGCCGTAGGTTCTGACTCGAGATCGCGTACGTGTTGGGTTCTGGATTGTGAGCGGCTTTGGGCGTCAGGCATAGATATCGTCAGTCCGTTGGGAAGATCGCGCACCGCTGGCTACGGCTTGCCAGGGCGCGGCCAAGCATAGGTGAATTGTTTGAATAAAGCACTCGTGGAGCACGGAGAGTCTTGAAACCGCGGAGCCGACACAGCATTTACGGCCGTCTCCGCGAGAGACACCTTCAGTCATTAGCGCGGAATATCACAGGGGCGATATTGGTGAAATTCGCGACATCACCGATTACTTCCAATGTCTTAGGGGAACTTAGGGCGGCATCGATTCCAACCTGGTCGGCGAAACGCAGGATTACCATGCCGGCCAAAGGCTGCGGTCCTTTGGCGGGAAACAAGATCTCAGCCGATTGCAGGCCGAACTCGCCCCATGCGGCTCGCGCAATAGGGATATGGGTAGCCAAATAGTAGTCACGGTCGAATGTGGAGTCAGCGGCCATGGGATAGCTAACAGTCAGGGTAGCCATGGGAGGTCCTTATATTTGTTGTAGGGAAAACAGAAAGCGCAACACTCAGGCGTCGCCGCAGCCCGCAACAGCTACAGCACGGATCTCCACGCGGAGTTCTGGGAGAGCTAGCTGTGAGATGCCGACAGCCGTCCAGGATGGATAGCGATCGGGGAAATAATGGTCCTTAACCTTCGCAAACGCAGGCATGTCACCTTGGACTTCTGTGTGAAATGTCATCAGCTCGACTACGTCAACCAGACTGGCACCCGCTGATTTGAGGACCTCTTTGAGGGCCTGGAAGGCCAAATGTGCCTGCTCCTCGATGCCATTGGCAGGCGTCATATTGGCGTCGATTCCCACTTGCCCGGAGACCCAGATCATGTCACCGACACGGGTAGCCTGGGAAAAATGAAAGTTGTCATAGAACACTTGAGTCGAAGGCGGATTGATGGATTGGCGCTTGAGGTTTTGAGCATTCATCGGCTGTACTCCGGTCAGATGAGTTGACGAAAGGTTGCGTGGCGGAAAGGATCGCCAGCGTTCAGCGTCGACAGCTGTTCGCTAAAAAGGACACCCTGCTTCGGATAGCCCGAGTCACTGTGGTCCGGTAACGGATGGAATGTGGCGTCGTCGCCGAAGAAGCGGAAAACAAAGGTGTGACGATCGGGAAAGTCCGTGTCTACCGGAGCACCACCATGAAGAGAACCAGGATGCAGTATCACCACGTCACCTGGTTCGGTGGCCCAAGAGAGGATCTCGTATGCATCGGGGTTTAAGCATCGCTCAGCTTCTACGTCCGGCAGGCGGGGTAGGGCGCCGCCACCATGCAGGGGCTGAGTCGGGTCCATAGGATCGCGAAAAGTTGTGCCGTCGTAGCGAGGGCCTCGATGGGAACCGCGAACGATCTCAAGTGCATTCTTCTTGGGAACGGATTCAAAGCTGATCCATGCGTTACCCCAGTGGTTGCCTGCCCAAGGTAGGTAGGAAGTGTCCTGATGCCAGAGGGTGCGGGAGCCATGCCCACCAGCCTTGAGAAACACTTCCTCAGCGAAATACCAGACCTTTTTCGAAACCCAGAGGTCGGCAAAAAAATCACCGAAAGGCAAGGAAGATACCAGCTCCTCCAATCGTTCTTTGGCGAGCGGATTTGCGTTGTCGACGTGAGATTGCTGATCGGTTCCATTGAACATTCGAGTTGCGTGAGGGCCATGGTTTTCCACTGCCCAGTCATAGGCTGCCCGGCAACGCGCCAATTGTTCGTTGTTCAGCAGCCCTTTGATCAGAATTGCCCCGTCTTCCAAAAAGGCTTTGCGAAGAGAGTCGTTCATGGTGCTGTCTCCTCTGAGTTTTACTCTCGAATGAGGCTGAGACTAGCAGTGCTCAATCTTTCACGCAACGACTGTTATGTTTATTTTTGAAGGGAAAATCACTCTATCCAATGGTGGGCTATGGTGCGCAATTTACGTCTAAAGATTTGGTAGCTTTAGCCAGCATCAGGGTAGGGCGTCACGCTGGGAGTGATGTCTTCGCTAATTGGAGGCGGCCTCGGTAGCGACCGCAATGCTAGGGAGGCATTACGGACGCAGGCCGTTGAAAATCACTTGGCGGGATGCTCGTGATCGCAAGCTGTAAGTTCTGAAACAAGATCCTTCAGTTCACTGAGATGACATTCGTACGAGCCTCTCGGCATCAAACCGAGTTCATTGTTCGCATTGCCGCCAAGGACAGGACGGTCATGTATGAGTGCGACTTTTTGGCCCAGCCGGGCAGCGGTCAAAGCGGCGTCTGTTTGGGCTTTCTTATCCGAGCCCATGGCCACATGGTCAGAAGTCGTACTTGACGCCGATCATCCCCTCATAACTATGGCTGTCAACGTCAAAGGCTTTCTGGTAGCCCGCAGAGAGGCTTGGAAATCGACGCCCAAGTTGACCACCCACCAGCTCCCGCCAATTGAACCGCAGTGGCATTGATACCTTGGGGAAAAGCTCTGCCGAATAACTCTGAATGGTTTGTATTATCAATTGATAAATTCAGAAACGAATTTTAATTGATTCTTATGAGTCATTATTGACTCATAAGAATCTTTGTTGCATTGTGTGTTCCCTACGCGGCGAAGAGAGATGGCTCCAGGTATCTGAAAGTCTGTGAGCAGAGCGATCAGTGAATTGCTTGGCTGGCCCGGCGAAGGAAGGTCTTCGAAGCCGTTCATGCCTTTTTTTGTGCCAAACATTCTGAGGGGAAAAGCATGTCTTCGAGTAAGTCTGTAATCACGGTGAAAATCTTAATGTCCTCTGCCATAGATGTTGCGAAAAAAAGAGAGGTCATTAGTTTGGTAGCTCGGCTTAGAACATTGCCTGGGTGTCTTTCCTTTAGCCTGACCCAGAGTAAAAGTGATAATCAGCTTTGGGTGTTAAATAGCCACTGGGTAAATGATGCCTCTATGAGAAGTTATTTTTTTGAGCAGGACTTGTCTGATTTAGTTCAGATTTTTGTCGGGCGTTGCAAGGAGATGCGATTCAATACTCACTTCGGCGATGAGGAGAATGCCCGTGTGGTTTGATGAACAGGCTCTGAGAAAAATTGACTTGAATTCGTTATTGACATTCATGATGGTGTACCGGGAAAAAAATGTTTCTCGTGCGGCCTTCCAGTTAGGTGTTACTCAGCCTGCAGTAAGTAATGTGCTTCGTGAGTTGCGGCATAGGTTTGATGATCCGCTGTTTGTTCATCGCTGCAGGTATATGGAGCCGACGTCTTTGGCTGTAGGGATAGCTGCGCTACTTGGGCCTGCGATGTACCTCATTCAAACATCTTTGGAGTTGAGGCTTGCTGATGGTTAGATTAATTTTGTGGGGCGGATTATTTTTATCTGTGGCATTCTGGTGCTGGTATTTGATAATAAGATTCTATGTTTATTGACTTGATTTCAAGTTGCAAGCCGTAAGATGCCCGACTCTAGAGAGCTAAATTGGCCGTTCCGATGAATCGGGAGGGGAGCGATAAAGGTTAGTAATTGGCATGGCCTATCAACACGAGGACGCTCAGACTTGGCGTTTGTTTTCGAGTCAGACGCATCTTTTCAGGTCGCTCCTTCGGGGCGACAAGCCCCGGCTTACCTAATTAGCCGAGCATTTCCTTAATGAAGGATGCAACGCTCTTGGCATCGTCGATTCCTCGGTGATAAGTACCCTGCCATTTCAGGCCCAACGACTCAATCGTTTGCATAAGTCCTTTCGGTCGATTGTCATATAGGCCGGCATGCTATTTCCTGGCATTGAAATGTGGCACGCCTTCGAGCAGTCCAGACCTATAATGGTTTTTGAACGCTGACAGAACAGCTACCGTCAACGCCGGCTGGACGCTGATACAAAGTCCCGCTCAAATTAGGCTTCAAACTCTTTGATTCCCTATAGATCTCATCAAAGGCCAGCAATGTCCCAGAAAAATTTTTATCGCCGCCGGGCGCTGGCTGCACGGCTCACTAAGCTGATAACGCAAGTGGCAGTGGGCAGTGCTGCTGCGTCAGGTGTCTTCCTGACAGCGCCACGCCGAACCGGGAAGTCCACTTTCGCCCGCGAAGATTTGAGGCCTGCCTTGGAAGAGGCGGGAGCCATTGTGTTGTATGCCGATCTTTGGAAGGACCTGACGACAGAGCCAGGAGCTGTCATCGTCGAGACTGTCCGAGAAGCTATTGGACGTGACGAGAAACTCATGAGCCGATTGGCGATAGCTCCCGGGCTGGAACCGGTAAGTGTCGGTCGCGTGAATTTCAACGTGAACAAAATTGGGCTCGGGAAAGAAATCGGTCTCACCAAGGCATTAGAAGCGCTGTCCGATGAGGCGAAAAAACTCATTGTTCTGATAATCGACGAAACACAACATGCGATCACGACAGACGAAGGCGCCGAAGCGCTCTTTGCGCTAAAGGCGGCCAGGAACGAACTTAACAGCTCCAAACATTATGGTCTTCGCATCGTTTGCATCGGATCAAAGCAAAACAAGCTTGCCATGCTTCGCAATAGCAGCGATGAGGCGTTTTTTGGGAGCTCAATGCTGCAGCTCCCAATGTTGGATGAAGACTTTGTTGACTGGTATTGCAAGGCGCTTGACCTTCCAAATAATCTCGACCATTCAGATGTATTCCAGTTGTTTCAAGAGAGTGGTTATCGGCCCGAAATTCTCAGCGCAGCCGCAGACGGTATCCGTTTCAATCTCACCGTCGACCCTAAAGCCATCCTGGTGCGTTTTGCCGATCTTGTCCGAGCGCAAGCGGAAGCGCTCAATGCGAATCTTAAGATGGTGATTCATAGCCTCACACCGATCCAGTCTGCCGTCATTTGTGTGATGGGTGCAAAGGGTGAGGGATTCGCGCCCTTCGAATCTTCGACTATGGAGTTGTATGCCAAAGCGATAGTGAACGCTGGCATAGCCACAAGCGAGCCGAAGGTCGAAGTGCCAGATG
>NZ_JBOICG010000024.1:0-2513 GCF_050739995.1 Pseudomonas sp.
ATTGATGTCCTCGGCCACCGCGCTCTGTTCCTCGGCAGCGCTGGCGATCTGGGTGTTCATGTCGTTGATTACCGACACCGCCTGAGTGATGGTCTCCAGCGCTTGCGCCGCCTTTGCCGCGTGCTGCACGCTTTCATCGGTGCGGTTCTGGCTGTCTTCCATCACCCGCACCACATCGCGCGTGCCTTGTTGCAACTGCTGGATCATGGCCTGGATTTCTTCGGTGGCCTTCTGGGTTTTCTGCGCCAGGTTGCGCACTTCATCCGCGACCACGGCAAAACCACGGCCTTGCTCGCCGGCTCGTGCCGCTTCGATGGCGGCGTTGAGTGCAAGCAGGTTGGTCTGCTCGGCAATCCCGCGAATCGCGGTGAGGATCGCGTTGATGTTCTCGCTGTCCTTGGCCAGGGTCTGCACCACGCCGACGGCTTTGCCGATTTCTTCGGCGAGTGCGCCGATGGACGTCGAGGTGTCACGCACAATACGCATACCTTGGCTGGCTGCCTGGTCGGCATGGCTGGCGGCTTGCGCAGCCTGGGTGGCATTGCGCGCCACATCTTGCGCGGTAGCGGTCATTTCATGCACGGCGGTCGCCACCTGGTCGATCTCGACCATTTGTTTGTGCACGCCCTGGTTGGTGCGAATCGCAATGTCGGCAGTGTGTTCCGAAGAGTCGCTGACTTTCTGCACTGAACTCACCACTTGCGTAATCATGCCTTGCAGCTTGATCAGGAAGGTATTGAAGCCGCTGGCGATCGCCCCCAATTCGTCGGCGCGATCGCTGGTCAGGCGTCGTGTGAGATCGCCTTCGCCCTGGGCGATGTCGTTGAGCATGGCCACCATTTGCTTGAGCGGGCGGGCGATGCCATGGCCGACCAGCCAGATCACCAGCAAGCCGATGCCGGCGATCACCAGGCCGACCATGGCCATGCCGAACGTGTCGGTCTTGCGTTGGGCTTGCAGGTCACTTTGCAGTGCGTTCGAGTCCGCCATCACGGCGCTCAGGGGGAGTTGCAACATCAAGGTCCAGCGCGCTTCGGCCTGGCCGATGTTGAACGGCAAGAGCAATTCGATATGCCCATTTGTCTTGTCGATGTCGTAGCGCACTTCGCCGACTTTCAGTTGGCCAAGGTTGGCCAGTTCATTACTGTCGAGCAGGTCACTGGCCTTCTCGCCGAGCTTGCTAGCGTCCTTGGTGTAGGCCACCAGGCGTCCGTTGCTGGAGATCAGCGCCAGTTCACCGGCACCGTCGTAGAGATTCTGGTCGGCACGGGTCAGCATGTCCTGGATGAAGTTTACCGAGAGGTCGGCACCGACGATGCCCTGGAACTTGCCATCGATCATGATCGGTTCGATGAACGACGCCAGCATCACCATGGCGTTGCCCACCTTGTACGGGGCAGGGTCGATGGCGCAGGGCTTCTGGCTTTCCTTGGAGCACAGGTAGTACTCGCTGGCGCGTACGCCGGTAGAGAGAATGTTCTGATCGTTGACGTCGGCCAGCTTGTCCAGGCCCAGGCTGCCATCGGCGTTGCGGTACCACCACGGCAGGAAGCGGCCGTCGGTGCCCATGCCGACGATGGGGCTGTTCACAAAACTGGCGTCGTTGTGATCGATGGCGTTGGGTTCCCAGCCGATGTAGGCGCCGAGGATTTTCGGGTTACGCACCACGGTTTCATGCAGCAGGCTGATCAGCTGCTCGCGGCTGATCTGCAAGGCCGGTTCGCCCTTGGCGTCCTTCATGCCGAGCAGAGCGTTGGTGGTAGCCAAGCCTTTGGCGGTCACCAACGGCGCTTCCAGTTCGCGCTGGATCAGTGTGGCCTGGGTTTGCGCCAGCGTGGTGAGGCGCTCCTTGATGATCTGTTCGAACTGCGCCTGGGTGCGCTCTTGCACCATCTCCTGGGTGCGCGCACCGGCAAACAAGGCGTAGAGCACCAGTACGGCGACTACGCTCAGCACGATGGCGCCGGTCAGTGCCGCGACGGAAAACTGAATCGACTTGAATTTCATGAAGGCTCCGGGCGCAGAGGGAGATGGGCTGCATTTTTATATCGGCCACGCCGAAGGGAGCCTTAAGGCGTGTCCTGCAAAAAAGTCGGTGGCGTCGCAAATGGGATGGTGGCTGGCGTAGTGGGATGTATCCGAAATTTAACGGTTACACGTCTACTGTATCTGGCGCCGATATAAATGACCGCCTACGATACGCGCCTGATTTTCAGGGAGAGTGTCATGAAGAAAGCATTGGCGGTAAGCCTACTTAGTTCAGCAGTACTGCTGGCCGGTTGTCAGTCGGTCAACACCACCAGTGGCGGCGCCGTGGGTGTTGAGCGCAAGCAGTACATGTTCAGCATGCTGTCGAGCCAGGAAGTCGACCAGATGTATGCCCAGTCCTACCAGCAGACCCTGGGTGAGGCGAGTGGCAAGGGCTTGGTGGACAAGACCAGCGCCAACGCCAAGCGCGTGCAGGCCATTGCCAACCGCCTGATCGCCCAGGCGCCGTCCTTCCGCCCGGATGC
>NZ_JBOICG010000025.1:0-3758 GCF_050739995.1 Pseudomonas sp.
GGCTTGCCCGCGATGCAGGCACATCGGTGTGTTAGTCACACCGCGGTGATGCCATCGCAGGCAAGCCAGCTCCCACACAAGCCAGCTCCCACATTTTTAGATCCGGTTCATGCAGCTACCGGCTTTAGCCCCCGAGGTACGCCTCACGCACTTTCGGATCGGTCAGCAACTGCTCGCCAGTACCTTGCATCACCACCCGGCCGTTCTCCAGCACGTAGGCACGGTCGGCGATTTTCAGCGCCTGGTTGGCGTTCTGTTCCACCAGGAACACCGTCACACCGTCCTTACGCAGTTGTTCGATGATGTCGAAAATCTGCTGGATGATGATGGGTGCCAGGCCCAGGGATGGCTCGTCCAACAGCAACAACTTGGGTTTGCTCATCAGCGCCCGGCCGATGGCGAGCATTTGCTGCTCGCCGCCGGACATGGTGCCGCCGCGCTGGCTGAAGCGTTCCTTGAGCCTTGGGAACAGGTGCAGCACCTTGTCCATCTGCTCCTGGTAGTCGCTCTTGTCGGTGAAGAACCCGCCCATGGCCAGGTTTTCTTCCACCGTCAGGCGCGAGAACACGCGGCGGCCTTCCGGCACCACCGCAATGCTCTTGCGCATGATGTGGGACGACGACTGGCCCACCAGCTCTTCACCCATGTAGCGGATGCTGCCGCTGTGAGCCTGTGGCGAACCGCACAGGGTCATCAACAGGGTCGACTTGCCGGCACCGTTGGCGCCAATGAGGGTGACAATTTCACCCTGACGCACTTCCACGTTGACACTGTGGAGGGCCTGGATCTTGCCGTAGAAAGTGGAAACGTTTTCGAATTGCAGCATTTTACGCTTCCCCCAAATAGGCTTTGATCACTTCGGGATTGTCACGGATCTGCTCCGGTGTCCCGTTTGCCAGCGGCGTGCCCTGGTTGATCACCACGATGTGGTCGGAAATGCTCATGACCAGTTTCATGTCGTGCTCGATCAACAGCACCGTGGCGTTGTTTTCCTCACGCAACACGCTGATCAGTGCCTTGAGGTCTTCGGTTTCCTTAGGGTTCAAGCCAGCGGCCGGTTCGTCGAGCATGAGAATCCGCGGACGGGTCATCATGCAGCGTGCGATCTCCAGGCGGCGTTGCTGACCATACGCCAGGGTGCCGGCAGGGCGGTTGGCAAACTCGGTGAGGTTGACCTTGTCCAGCCAGTACGCCGCGTACTCCATGGCTTCGCGCTCGCTCTTGCGGAACGCGGGCGTCTTGAACAAACCAGCGAAGAAGTTGGTGTTCAGGTGACGATGCTGGGCGATCAGCAGGTTCTCGACGGCTGTCATGTCCTTGAACAACCGCACGTTCTGGAATGTCCGTACTACGCCCTTGCGGGCGATCTCGTGACCGGCCAGACCCTGGATCGGTTGGCCATCCAGCAGGATGCTGCCGCCACTTGGTTTGTAGAAACCGGTGAGGCAGTTGAACACCGTGGTCTTGCCGGCGCCGTTGGGACCAATAAGCGCGACAACTTGTTTCTCTTTGACGGTCAGGGCTACGCCGTTGACCGCGAGCAGGCCACCGAAGCGCATGCTCAAATTTTCGACTTTCAGGATCTCGCGGCTCATTTGCGCAGCTCCATGTGTGGACGTTGCATGGGCAGCAGGCCTTGAGGACGCCAGATCATCATCAGCACCATCAGGGCGCCGAACATCAACATGCGGTAGTCACTGAACTCGCGCATCATTTCGGGCAGCAGGATCATGATGATTGCCGCCAGGATCACGCCCAACTGTGAGCCCATGCCACCCAATACCACGATGGCGAGAATGATCGCCGATTCGATAAAGGTGAACGACTCCGGGGTCACCAGGCCTTGGCGCGCGGCGAAGAAGCTGCCGGCGAAACCGGCGAACGCAGCGCCCAGGGTGAACGCGGAAAGCTTGATGATGGTCGGGTTCAGGCCCAGGGCACGGCAGGCGATTTCATCTTCGCGCAGTGCTTCCCAGGCGCGGCCGATCGGCATGCGCAGCAGGCGGTTGATCACGAACAGGGCGGCCAGTGCCAGCAACAGTGCCACCAGGTACAGGAACACCACTTTGCTCACCGGGTTGTAGTCGATCCCGAAGTATTCGTGGAACGTCTGCAGGCCCTCGGCCGCGCTGCGATCGAACGACAGTCCGAAGAACGTCGGCTTGGGAATGTTGCTGATCCCGTTCGGACCGCCCGTGATATCGGTAAGGTTACGCAGGAACAACCGGATGATTTCACCGAAACCCAAGGTCACGATGGCCAGGTAGTCACCGCGCAAACGCAACACCGGGAAGCCCAGCAGGAAGCCGAACGTGGCCGCCGCCATACCCGCCAATGGCAGGCAGATCCAGAAACCCCAGCCCAGGTAGTGCGAGAGCAGCGCGTAGGTGTAGGCACCCACGGCGTAGAAGCCCACGTAACCGAGGTCGAGCAGGCCTGCCAGGCCCACGACGATGTTCAGGCCCAGGCCCAGCAACACGTAGATCAGGATCAGGGTGGCGATGTCGACTGCACCGCGCGAGCCGAAGAATGGCCAGATCAGCGCCGCAATGATCAGCCCGATGATGATGTAGCGCTGGGTACGCGGCAGGGTCAGGAACTGGCTGACCTTGGGGGATACCAATGGGCCACGGTTGCCTTTGAACAAGGCGCCGACCTGCTGGGTGAACAGCACGCGCAGGAACATCAGCACCGAACACAGGGCGATGATGGTCAGGGTCACGGGACCGGTGCCATGCACTTCCAGGTTGATGCCGACAATGCTCAACTTGAGGCCGAGTACCGGGAAGGCCACCGCCCATACCAGTAAGGCGCTGAAGAACGCCGGTTTAAGATATCTGCTCATACTTTCTCAACCTCCGGACGGCCCAAAATGCCGGTCGGACGGAATAACAGCACCAGAACCAACAGGCCGAACGCCACGACGTCCTTGTACTGGTCGCCGAAGATATCGGCGCCAAACGCTTCGGCCACACCCAGCACCAGCCCGCCGAGCATGGCGCCCGGAATACTGCCGATGCCGCCCAATACCGCTGCGGTAAAGGCCTTGAGGCCTACCAGGAAACCGGCGTTAGGGTTGATTACGCCGTACTGCATGCTCAGCAGTACCGCCGCGACGGCTGCCAGTGCGGCGCCGATCACGAAGGTCAGGGCGATGAGGTTGTTGGTGTTGATGCCCAGCAGGTTGGCCATCTTGATGTCTTCGGCACAGGCCCGGCAGGCGCGGCCCAGACGGGAGCGGGAGATGAACAGGGTCAGGCCCAGCATGGCCACCAGGGTGACGACGAAGACCAGGATCTGCATATACGAAATCAGCACTTCTTGTGCGCCGCCTGGGCCGAAGGAGATGCTCCCCGGGATCAGGTTGGGAATGGACTTATCCTTGGAGTCCTGGGACAGCAATACGGTGTTTTGCAGGAAAATCGACATGCCGATGGCGGAAATCAGTGGGATCAAACGGTTGCTGCCACGCAAGGGACGGTAGGCAACGCGCTCGATACTGTAGCCATAGGCACTGGTCACGACGATCGACGCGATAAAGGCGGCGGTCATCAACAGCGGCAGGGAGTGGATCCCCATCATGGCCAGCCCGGCAAGGGCGATGAAAGCCACGTAGGAACCAATCATGTATACCTCGCCATGGGCGAAGTTGATCATTCCAATGATGCCGTAAACCATTGTGTAGCCAATGGCTATCAAGGCATAGGTGCTGCCAATGGTCAGGCCATTAACCAGCTGTTGGAAAAAATGATAGATCT